>PLYG01000357.1 GCA_003153335.1 Betaproteobacteria bacterium
CACGGCCAACGACATCATCTTCGTCTACAACGGCGACGGCACGAACGGCGGCCAGAACGCCGGCATCACGCTCAAGAGCGGCCAGCAACTCCTGGGCGAGATCAACGGCCTCACGGTCAACGCGCAGACACTCGTAGCGGTTGGCAGCAGGCCCACGATCGGCAACTCCTCGGGCGACGGCGTGACCGTTGCGGCCACGGCGGCCNNGGGACGGCGAACGGGATCAACCTCAGCTCCTCCGGCGCCAACACGCTCACGGCGACGGTCGACAACGTCAACATCACCGCCGCGACGGCCAACAACGGCATCAAGGTCGCTGCTGCGGGCACTCTGACGTCTACGGTGACTATCCAGAACTCTGTAGTGAACGCGGCCACGCAGAACGGTATCGACGCGCAGCAAACGACCGCCGGCAATCTGGTGCTCAACATCAACAACAACAACATCACGGCCACGGGCACGGGCATCAACGTCGTGGGCACGGGCAGCACGAGCACCACCATCACCAGCTTCGCCAACAACACCATCAGCGGCAACACCGGTGGCAGTGGCATCACCGTTACCACCGCGACCTTCGACGTCACGCCGGGCAGTACCTTCCAGACTGTCTCCGGCGGCACGACGGTCATCGGCGCGGCTGGCAATGGGGTCGGCGCCTCGGGCATGGTTCTCACGAACGTCGCCGGTGATCTGAGCTTCACCGATCTCGACATCGTCACCGCGAATGGCACGGGGCTCTTCGCCACCGGCACGACCCCCTACACCGGTTCGGCCGGCTTCCAGATCGCGGTGGCCTCCGGCGTGGCCACGATCGACGCCACCAATGGTCCGGCGGCCGATCTGACCACCGTGACGGCGAATCTGCCATTCAGCACGATCAAGAGCACCAACAGCGGCAGCACCGGTGTCTCGCTGGTCACGGTGCCTGGCACCTTCACGGCGGGCTCGGGTAGCTCGATCAGCAACGCCACCAGCACTGATTTCAATATCAGCGGCAGCAATGCCACGGTTACCTACGACGGTACGATCAGCGACGCCAGCGGCCGCGCCGTTTCCATCGCCAGCACCACCGGCGGGACCAAGTCGTTCACCGGGGCAATCACCAATAACGGCGGCACCGGTATCTCGCTGACGAGCAACACCGGCGCGACGATCAACTTCTCCGGCACGATGATTCTCTCCACCGGATCCGGCGACGCCTTCACGGCAACGGGTGGCGGTACGGTCAGTGCCAGCGATACGAGCAGCACGATCACTACGACGACCGGCATCGCTGTCAACGTGGCGAACACCACCATCGGTGCGGCCAACCTGAAGTTCAAGAGCATCACCGCCGGTACGGCTGCCAGCGGCCCGTCCAACGGCATCATCCTCAACAACACGGGCGCGACGGGCGGCCTCATCGTCATCGGCACCGGTTCCGCGGGCAGCGGCGGGACGATTCAGAAGACCACCGCCAGCGGCATCTCGCTGACGTCGGTCGGCGGCAGCGCCAGCTTCACCGATATGAACATCAGCAACACCGCCAGCGACGGCATCACCGCCACAACGGTGAATAACTTCTCATGCTCGCTCTGCAACATCACCAATCCCGGCTCATCGGCCAATAAGCAAGGACTCAGGCTGCAGGAGCTCACGGGCGCGGCCAGTCTCACCAACGTGAACGTCACCGGGTCGACGCAGAACGGTGCCTTCATCCAGAACACCAGCGCGACACTGACCTCTCTGACGATCAGCGGCGGCAGCTTCAGCTCTACGAACAATGCCTTCGCCAGCGCCGGCAGCGGCTTGGAAGTCCTGGCAGTGACCACCGGCGTGATCACCACGGCCACCGTTTCGGGGGTGACCTTCAACGCGAACTTCTCGTCCGCGATCCAGTCGTTTGCTCAGGATACGGCCAGTATTGGTGACGCCACTCTCTCAGCGAACGGCATCACGGTCTCCGGCTGCACGTTCACGAACAATGGCGCGGCGGCAGCCGATTTCGACGCCGGAACCGGCACCGGGACCATGAAGTTCCGTTTCCTGAACAACCTCACCATCACCGGCAACAAGGGGCCGGTCATCAACGTCTTCTCATCTGCGACGGCGACGGGCGGTCTGATTCAGGGCCGTATCGACGGCAACCACATCGGTACGGCCGGCGTGACGGATTCCGGCTCCACCGGCGGCGAGGGCATCCGTGTCTTCCTGCAGGGCACGCAAGGGAACATCACCATCGCCAACAACGTCATCCGTGAGACGGCATGCTCGCGTGGCATCGGTGTGATGACGCTCGGCCCCGTTCCTGCCAATGGCGGTGTTCGGACATCCGATATCGTGATCACAGGAAATGACGTCGACAATGTCTCTTCCGACTGCCCGTTCCCGCTTGGTGACATTTATCTGACCTCCGATAATCAGGCCGGCGGCGCTGGGACGACCCTCCGCGCCGACGTTCACTCGAACAAAATCAAGGCCGCTGGGGCAACGCCTGCGAACACCGACATCCCGTTCGATAACCTCGAGTGGTTGTACTTCGACCATACCGCCGGCACCGCCCAGCTCGTGGGTTCAGGTGCGAGCGCGAATGCGGTGATCGCGGGTTCACAGACCAGCGGTTCGGCGAAGGCGGCCGGAGCCGTTTCCCTGATCGCCGGTCCCATCACCACGGTTCCCTGATTCGACTTCATTCCTGCCCGGGGGCGCTGCCAGCGCTCCCGGGCGATGACGGAGAGGGTATCTTCGAGCAGTTAAGGAATTGTCTTTTCGGGAGCTGACATCCGTCCATCTCTCGTGAGACAATGTGCCCGTCCAGGTCTGTTTGAAACCGACAAACCAGCATTGGTGCAACGAGGGGCGAGACTCGATGATGCGATCCCTTTCGCGCGGCGCGTGGAGCTCGCGATGCCGGGGCCGACACTGCTTCCGCGGTGTGCTCGGCAGGGGACATCCTTTCTCTTCCAGCTACGTCCTGCGAATAACATCTCCATGTTCCACAACAGCATTCATGGGTCCCAACGATCAGTAACTTATAGGGAGGTCAACGATGGCAGAACCGTTTTTGAGTGAGATCCGTATCATGAGCTTCGACTTTCCACCCAAGGGATGGGCCCTTTGTGACGGACAGCTCCTCCCCATCAATCAGA
This sequence comes from Betaproteobacteria bacterium, assembly GCA_003153335.1. Classification (GTDB taxonomy): domain Bacteria; phylum Pseudomonadota; class Gammaproteobacteria; order Burkholderiales; family Casimicrobiaceae; genus PALSA-1005. The sequence goes on from PLYG01000357.1 coordinate 3,129, forward strand.
ATCAGGCACTCTTCTCCCTCTTGGGCACGACGTACGGAGGCGACGGCAGAGTGAACTTTGGCCTGCCGGACCTGAAGGGAAGAACGCCCATTCACATGGGCAGCGGACACACGCTGGGCGAGCGGGGCGGGGAACAAGACCATACACTCTCCACCGCGGAAATTCCGACTCACGTCCACTCGGCCATGGCCGCCAGTGCCGCGGGCACGGCGCCGCTCCCCACGGACAACTTCCTGGCCCAGGAGTCGAGAAAGCCCTATGCACCGGCCGATGCAAATCTCGTGGCCCTAAATCCAGACTCGATTGCAACCGTCGGTGGATCTCAAGCCCACCTGAACATGCAGCCGTTTCTGGCGCTCAACTTCTCGATCGCCCTCCAGGGCATTTTTCCGTCGCAGACCTAGGGGGGTGGACGACGATGGCTCAACCGTATGTTGGAGAAATCCGGATGTTCGCCGGCAACTTCGCTCCGGCGGGTTGGATGTTCTGCGAAGGGCAGTTGCTTCCCATCAGCGAATACGAGACGCTATTTAATCTAATTGGCACGACCTACGGTGGCGACGGACAGAGCACCTTCGCCCTGCCCGATCTGCGCGGCCGCATTCCTCTCCACTTCGGCAGCGGATTCACGCTAGCTGAGATGGGTGGCGTTGAGGAAGTAACGCTGACCGTGTCAGAGATTCCCGCGCACACTCACGCCTTCCTAGCTACGTCATCCCTTTCGAGTGCTACCGGACCTAGCGCGAACGTGCTTGCGGAGTCAACTCTCCTGACGATGTTCCAGAGCGGTTCGCCCACGATCGCGATGGCGCCGGGCACAACGAGTTCGATCGGCGGTAGCCAGCCGCACAACAATTTCCAGCCGTACCTCTGCGTCGATTTCATCATCTCGCTGTTCGGGATCTTCCCGTCGCAGACTTGAGGAGCAGAAAGAAATGGATCCATTCGTAGCCGAAATCCGCATTTTCCCGTTCGACTTCGCTCCCAAGGGTTGGGCATTCTGTGATGGCCAGATTCTTCCACTTTCGCAGAACACTGCGCTCTTCTCACTGCTCGGCACAACATACGGAGGAGACGGTAAATCAAATTTCGCGCTCCCCAACATGCAGGGAAATGCGCCTATGCACCCAGGGCAGGGTCCCGGGTTATCGCTGCACGACCTCGGTGAGATGTCGGGTTCCGAGACTGTAACGCTGCTTGAGTTGGAGATTCCTTCCCACAGCCACACGATGATGTCATTGCCCGCACCCGGCAACCGCACCGCTCCCGGGAACAACTCGATGGCCCGCGTATCAGGAACGACTGGACCGTATCTCCCTGCTTCGCCTCTACCGGCACTGGTCGCGATGTCGAACAACGCTATTACGCCTGCCGGTGGCGATCAACCCCACAACAACATGCAGCCCTACCTCACGCTCAACTTCTGCATCGCGCTGCAAGGCGTCTACCCGCCGCGTACTTGACGGATTGTTGTCCTGGGGGCATTGGAGAAGACTTACTCAAATGTCGGAAAGTTGCGTACCGATTTCCGATGTGCCAGCGGCACCAGGGCGTGCGCCCAGCGACGGCGCTGCAGCACTACAGTCTGAAATTCTCGCCAGTCCGGGTGAGCCGATGTTGAGCAACGCGATTGCTCTGGCTCTGGCAGCGCCTACGCAAGCGCGAGCGGATCTTTTCGAATGCCTGACGCAGCAAATCGTCGCAATGGTGTCGGCAAGTTCTTGCGGGCGCGCATGGACGTGCACGGTCCATCGTGGCACGGACGGGTCGCGGGTTTTTCGCGGCGGCATCGGGCATTCCATCGTAATCGATTCCGACGGGCGTTTGTGGCGCGCCCGTTCGTACGAAGATTTCGCTACCACGTACAACATCACGCCGCATTCCTGCGAAATTGCCTCGTTGACTCCACTCTATGACCAGATGCGCGAATACCTGTCGCGCTAAGAGGTGTCGATGCTGAGGGGCTCGACATTTCTCATTTAATACACGGTGGCCGCTCGGGCTCAAATGCCATTGGAAGAGGCCAGTATTGACTAGGATATTCTCCGAGGGTACGATCAAGCCATGACTAAGCTGGAATTTGAGACCGAACTGACTGGCGGACAGACTCTGAGTCTACCTTCGGAGATTGCCGCAGCTTTGCCGTCAAAAGGAAAAGTGACGATTGTGGCTCTTGTCGGGCTAAAGGGGCCAGACTCGAATTGTTTTTGATGGTTCTATAGTCGTCACGGCCTTTGTTCTACCTCGCAGCAGTACCTTGTAACTTGGTTTTGTAAAGGAACTGAATACTTGATTTCGAAAGTAAATTATGGATCGTCGTAAGTTTTTGAGCGGAGTTGGCACTGTCGGAACTATCGGCGTCGTGGCGACAGGCTTTGCGGTCCGGGAGTCAAGCGCGACCAAGGCCCGCGCCGGTGGCCTCGCCCAGGCTGCGGGCGCAGGTGACCAGACTCGCTCGGCTTCAAACACCGCCCAAACCGGCAAGGCCCTGGCTGCAGATGGCGTGACGCTGGGCTACTTGCCCGGCAGTGCAGGGATGTTTGCCACGCCGGTGGTGGAGCGGCGGATGCGGGCGAACGCGACGGGCTTGCGCTGGGCCAGATGGGATGTATCGTTGACAACCCAGACTAATCAATCGGCGATCCACTCATTGTTCAAGGTCAGCAGCCTGGTCGACCTGTCGATCGGCGTCTTGCGGCGTGCAGATGATGCTGCGGCGAGCGCGGTGAGGGGCCTCGACATCATCGCCCATTTTGCCATCGACGACGCGCCGTATTTCGCGCCCTTCAGCGCGTGGCGCTATGAAGCCACCGGATTGTCGGCACCGCCAAAATCCACGCAGCCGATCACCTTCAGTGCGCGTGTTCCCGGCTTTGTGGCGCTGGAAGTCAACTACGCGCTGAATCCCTCCGCCATCGCCACCGGCATCAGCAGCGCCGGCACGTTGTATCTGCCCATTGGCGCCAATGCACCGTCCGGCGCCGGCCTGGCGAACGGATTGTACGTATTCGCGTCGCCATCCGCCTACACGGGCGTGCAGCCGGATTTGAGCGCTTACGTGTTCAGCGGCAACGTGCATGCGCCGGTTGCGGATCCGTCCGGGCGTGCGCTGGATTTCGACTATCTGACCTTGGCGATTCGGCCCGTCGCAGTCTGACGGACGTGGCAGAATCGGCGCAGAGTTTCCTGGTGTTCACAGGCGCTGCGCTGCAAGACTTCGGCATCCGCCTGCGGTTGGCATTGCCTGAAGACGCCCCGTTGCTGGCTGAGATCTACGCCTCCACCCGCGCCGAGGAATTGCAGCAAGTGCCCTGGAGTGCGGAGCAGAAGAATACCTTCACCGACTGGCAATCCGCACAACAGGAGCAGCACTACGCTCTGCACTATCCGCACGCCGAGCGCCTGATGATCGAGCGTGAACAGGTCCCCAGTGGGCCCGTTGGGATTCATGCGGCGATAGGGCGCATCTACCTCGAGACGACAGGGATGGAAGTGCGGCTGATGGACATCACCTTGCTCCCCGCGCACAGGAATCAGGGAGTGGGGACCCGCCTGATGAATGAGTTGCTGCGTTACGCCGATGCGTTGCAGCGCCAGGTCTCCCTGCACGTCGAGCCGTTCAACCCCGCCAAACGAATGTATGAACGGATGGAATTCGTGGTCAGCGAAACCCGCGGCCTGTACGAATTCATGGTGCGCGCAGTGCCAGGAACCGTCCCGCGCTGATCGCAAATGCGCTAGTTGAATGTCACAGCATACTGCGTGAATTGCGCATCCTGGCCGGCCGGCACCAGGAAGAGTTCGATGACCCCCAATTCCGGATGTTGCACCGCATAGGTGCCTTGGGGCAGTGACGGGTTGCGTGGTCCGGAAAGCATCAGTGAAAACGGCGCGTCGCGAAAGCGATGGGAAGGGCGCGGTTCCACCGAGAGTACCGTCAACTCGATGGTTGTGATCACTTCGCCGACCTTTACGCTTACTGTGAGCGGACAGGTCAGCGACGCGAAATCTTCAGGCATCAAAAGGTCAGGCATGGCGCGCTCGCAAACAGCAGGCCGACAAGATAGCAGCAATCGGACAGGGTTCGTCGAAATTCCGTCGTGATCGATGGATATCGATGCGCTCCACCCTGCTATGCGGCAGTGCGCGGCGCGCTGGCGAGCGGGCCCAGCCAGCCGGTCAGCGCGCGGGTTTCCATCGCGCCCGATTGGCGCGCAATCTCGCGGCCTTGCCGGAAGACAACCAGCGCGGGAATGCTTCGTATTTTGTAGCGAGCGGCAATTTCCTGAGCGGCCTCCGTGTCGAGTTTGGCAAAGCGCATCCGCGGTTCGAGCTGTGCCGCCGCGCGCGCGAAATGGGGCGCCATCATTCGGCACGGACCGCACCACGCCGCCCAGAAATCGACGACCACCGGGATGTCGTTGCGACTGGTATGGAGATCGAAGGTTTCAGCGGTCAACTCGATCGGCTGCGCATTGAAAAGCGTTTGCTTGCACTTGCCGCAAATGGGTGCGCTGGCGAGCCGGGTTTCGGGAACCCGGTTCACAGCGTTGCAAGAGGGACAGACGATGTGTAATGAGTGATCCATTTGGGGGGCTGTTTGTGAGAGCGTACGATCGACATATGGACCCGGTCTTGACAATTCGCAAGGCTCTTTTCGCTGCCCTGCGTATATTCGCGACATAGCGTAGCGCGCCGCGTCGCCGCACGGCGACAGCGTTTGACGCACCGCAATAAATCAGGCTACAATCGAACGGTTTGCTCCACGCGGTTTAGGCCCGGTTTCGGTGCGGTTTGGTTTCCGGCCCGGGTGCACCTTCCACAATGACGACCTACCTGATGAGCTCCCCGGTTCGCGCGACGCTGCGCTGGCAAGCTGGGGCGACGCTGGGTGTGGCGCTGGTGGCGGGCATGTGGGTGGGCATCGATGGTGCGATTTCGGCGGTGCTGGGGGGAATGATCACCGTGATTGCGGGCATCGCGTTCGCGGTCATGGTCAGCATCATGAATTCGCCCTCGGCGGAAGCGACGCTGGTTACGATGTTCCTCGCCGAAGGGGCGAAAATCGCGGCGATCATCCTGTTGTTGTGGCTGGTGATCACCGCATACAAGGATCTGGTGGCGGCGGCATTTTTTACGGCATTTGTCATCACGGTGTTACTAAATCGGATGGCATTCTGGGTCCGCAGCGCTCACGCGGACGAACCGGACAAGACTGAGTGGAAATAGGCGACTTAGCATGGAACCCGGCACCGAACTGACCCCGACCGAGTACATCACTCATCACCTGACCTTTCTGACCAAGCCGATCGGCGATGGCGGCTTCTGGTCGATCAACGTCGATACCGTCGTCACCGCGGTCCTGCTTGGATTCGTCGGCTTCGGCTTCCTCTGGTGGGTGGTGCGGGGTGCCACTTCCGGCGTGCCGGGCAAGCGCCAGGCCTTTGTCGAACTGTGCGTCGATTTCGTCGACGAGCAGGTCAAGGGCATTTTCCACGGCGACCGCAAGTTCGTGGCACCCCTGGCGTTGACGGTGTTCGTCTGGGTCGTGCTGATGAACGCGATGGACTTCATCCCGGCCGACCTGATCGACAAGGGCGTTGTCTCCCCGGTAGGCGGACACTTCTGGCGCGCGGTGCCGACCGCCGACGTCAACACCACCTTCGCGTTGGCCTTGTCGGTCTGGACGCTGATGATTTTCTACAGCATCAAGGTCAAGGGCCTGGGCGGCTGGATACACGAACTGTTCTGCACCCCGTTTGGCTCCAACCCGCTGTTGTGGGTGTTCAATTTCCTGTTCAACCTGGTCGAGTACCTGTCCAAGCCGCTGTCGCACAGCCTGCGGCTGTACGGCAACATGTACGCGGGCGAAATCATTTTTCTGCTGCTGGCCCTCTGGGCGGCCACCAGCTGGGCCGGCGCGATCTTCGGCGTCGTCCTGACCGTCGGCTGGGAGATCTTCCACGTCCTGATCGTTTTGTTGCAGGCCTACATATTCATGATGTTGACCATCGTCTATGTCTCGATGGCGCACGAGTCGCATTGATGTCGTGACGTATTTGCCTCCCTCGCCCCCAACCCCTCTCCCCGAGGGAGAGGGGTTGGGGGTGAGGGAGGGCGGAATTGGAACAAAGGGAAAGATTTTCGGCAGTGCAGTGATTCAGTAATTTAGCATTAAGTGATTCAGCAATTCAGTCAATCAGTCTGTTAGCGAAAGGAAGTACAAAATGGAAAAGATGCAACTGATAGCCTTGATCCAGGCCTATACCGGCGTGGGAATCGGCCTGATGATCGGTCTGGGCGCGTTGGGTGCGTGTATCGGCGTGGGGATCATGTGCTCGCGCTTTCTGGAAGGCGCCGCGCGCCAGCCGGAACTGATGCCGCAACTGCAGGCTAAGGTGTTCCTGTTGCTCGGCCTGATCGACGCGTCGTTCATCATCGGCGTGGGTCTGGCGATGTTGTTCGCGTTCGGCAATCCGCTTCTCGCGCAACTCAAGTAACCGCGACCCATTGCTGACGCATATCGGTAGGGAGTTGCAATGAACATCAACTTGACGCTGTTCGCGGTTGCCGCCGCGTTCGCGCTGTTCATCTGGTTCACGGCCGTATTCATATGGCCGCCATTGATGAGGGCGATCGAATCCCGGCAAAAGAACATTGCCGATGGGCTGGCCGCCGGAGAGCGCGGCAAACAGGATCTGGCGCAGGCCGAAACGCGGGTGACCGCCCTGGTGAACGAAGCCAAGGCGCGGGCTGCCGAGATCGTGGCGCTGGCTGAAAAGCAGCGCAACGCGACCATCGACAAATCGAAGTCCGAGGCGCTCGCCGAAGCCGCGAAAGTCACCCAGGCCAAGCTCGCCGAGCTCGAGCAGGAAATCGCGCGCGCGAAGGAAGTGCTGCGCAACCAGGTCGCCGATCTGGCAGTGCGCGGCGCGGAGAAAATCCTGTCGCGCGAAATCAACCCGCAAGTGCACGCCGAGCTGCTGAACAAGCTGAAAGCGGAACTGTAATGGCCGAACTCGCGACCATCGCGCGACCCTACGCCGAGGCGGCGTTCAAGCTCGCTACCGAGCAGAACGCGTTGCCGGTCTGGGGCGAGATGCTCAAGTTCGCCGCGGCGGTGATGAGCGATCCGGCGATGCAGGGGGCGATCGACAATCCGAAGCTGGGCGCCGAGCAGAAGGAAGCGCTGTTCCTTTCGGTGTGCGGCGACAAGCTCAACGCCATCGGGCGCAACTTCATCAAGGTGCTGGTCGAAGCCGACCGGATCGTGGTGCTGCCGCAGATCGAAGCGATGTTCGCGCAGTTGAAGAATGCGGCGGAAGGTGTCGCCAAGGCGCAGATCGTCAGCGCTATTGCGCTGACCGACCTCCAGGTGAGCGAACTCAAGGTCGTGCTGGAAAAGCGTTTTGGCAAAAAGATCGAAGCGACCGCGTCGGTGGATCCGAGCCTGATCGGCGGCGCGCGCATCGTGGTTGGTGACCAGGTGGTCGACGGCTCCATCGCGGGCAAGCTGCAGGCGATGGCTACCCAATTGAAAAGCTAAAAGATTTCCGCACGCGCGGAGTTGGAGAGAATCATGCAGTTGAACCCTTCCGAAATCAGTGAACTGATCAAGAGCAAGATCCAGAGTCTGGATACGTCCTCACAGGTTCGCACCCAGGGCACGGTGGTCTCGGTCACGGACGGCATCTGCCGCGTCCACGGCCTGGCCGATGCGATGCAGGGTGAAATGCTGGAGTTTCCGGACAACACCTTCGGCCTGGCGCTCAACCTCGAGCGCGATTCGGTTGGCGCCGTGATCATGGGCGCGTACGAGCAAATTTCCGAAGGCGATGTCGTCAAGTGCACAGGCCGCATTCTGGAAGTGCCGGTCGGCCCGGAACTGCTCGGACGCGTCGTCAACGCGCTGGGCATGCCGATCGACGGCAAGGGCCCGGTCAACGCCAAGCTCTCCGAGCCGATCGAGAAGATCGCCCCGGGCGTGATCTGGCGCAAGTCGGTGTCGCAGCCAGTGCAAACGGGCCTGAAGTCCATCGATTCGATGGTGCCGATCGGCCGCGGCCAGC
>PLYG01000085.1 GCA_003153335.1 Betaproteobacteria bacterium
TCGTCCAGGAACAGCGTGCCGCCTTCGGCCTGTTCGAAGCGCCCGCGCCGCGTGGCCGTGGCGCCGGTAAAAGCGCCGCGTTCGTGGCCGAATAATTCCGATTCCAGCAAGTCTTTCGGGATGGCGGCGGTGTTAATCGCGACGAAAGGTTTGTCGGCGCGCGGGCTGTGGCGGTGCAGCGCATGCGCGACCAATTCCTTGCCAGTACCGGACTCGCCGTTGATCAACACCGTGGCGTGCGATTGCGCAAGCCTGCCGATGGCGCGGAACACCTCCTGCATGGAGGGCGCTTGCCCCAAAATATCCGGTGCGGCAAGAACCGCCTCGGGGGAGGCATTCTTGCGCTGGCTTTGCTCAATAGCGCGACGGATCAATTCGACCGCATGGTTGATGTCGAAAGGTTTGGGCAGATATTCGAATGCGCCACCCTGAAACGAAGAAACCGCGCTTTCCAGATCGGAATAGGCCGTCATGATGATGACCGGAAGATTCGGGTAGCGAACGCGCAGGGCTTGCAGCAATTCCAGCCCGGAACTGCCGGGCATGCGGATGTCGCTGATGACTATTTGCGGCGTGTCCTGCGTGAGCGCCTGCATGGCCTCGTCGGCGGAAGCGAAACTCTTGAACTCGATGTCCTCGCGCGCCAATGCCTTCTCCAGCACCCAGCGAATGGAGCGATCGTCATCTATGATCCAGACTGGTTTCATAAAATAGCACCCATGTTATTCATCTCGTAAAAACCTTCATCCACAGATTACGCAGATTTTCAGTCAGTGGATGAATTTCCTCATCCAACGGATCATCAAGCTCAACTTCATTACCTGCCGTTTTCATCTGCGTAATCTGTGGACAAGTTTTTCAGGTTTATTGCAACGGTAGCATCACGGTAAAGCAGGTGCGCCCCGGTTCACTGTCGAACTCGATGCTGCCCTGATGCTGGCTGACGAAATCCTGTGCCAGGGTCAGTCCCAGACCATGCCCGTCGGGGCGGCCGGATACCAGCGGGTAAAAAATTTTGTCGCGCAAATGCGTCGGCACACCGGGGCCATCGTCCACGATTTGTACCATGATAGCCAGCCGGTGGCGCTTTTTTATCAGCGTGACCTGGCGTGCGATGCGTGTGCGCAACACGATGGTACCTTGCCCCTGCATCGCTTGTGCAGCATTGCGCACGATGTTGAGCACCACCTGTATCATTTGCTCCTTGTCACCCATTAAGGGCGGCAGACTGAGGTCGTAGTCGCGCTGGATTTCCAGATCTTTCGACATTTCCGCCAACACCAGACTGCGCACCCGTTCCAGCACTTCATGGATATTGAGCGCACTGAAATGAGGCGCGTGTTGCGGCGTGAGCAGCTTTTCCATCAGCGAACGCAACCGATCTGCTTCCTGAATCACTACCTGGGTATATTCACGCAAGGCGGGCTTCTCCAGTTCCTGCTCCAGCAACTGTGCCGCGCCGCGTATGCCGCCCAAAGGGTTTTTGATTTCGTGTGCCAGATTGCGCAATAGCAGGCGATTGGCCTGGGTCTGGTCGAGCATTTGTTCCTCGCGCGCCAGTTTTAGCGGGCGATCCATGGGGTGGAATTCAAGCAGCAGATAATGCTTGTCCGATTGCAGCGGCGTGGCGGCACAGCGCAAATGCAGCTTGCCATGCGCATGCGTGCCCAGCGTAAGGTCGTGCTCAATGTAGCTCGCGTTGTTGGTTAATGCCTGTTGCATTGCGGAAGCCAGTTGCTCGGTGTGGGTAAAGGCATGTTGCACCGGATGCCCGATCAGATTCTTGCTGCTCAAGCCAAATAGATTCTCCGCCGCCGGATTTAGATAGGCAATACGCGATTGATCGTCCAGCAGGATAACTGCGGTCGCAAGGTGTTCGAGCGTGGGCAAGAATGTGTTAGGCATAGGTGCTTACTAAGCAGAAAATATGCCAGCGCATAGTGCGGCTATCTGGTATTGGACAATTCGGTTTTGAGGGCGCTCACGTTTTTCTCGTGTAACGTTACTTCTTCCTGTTGCGCGTGCAACTTTCCTTCGGTGTGGGAGACATCGCCCTGCTTCAGGTTCACGCGCGCTTCAGTGAGTAGTTTTTCCTCTGTAGCCAACTCGTCCGCAAGTATCTTGCGCCGTGTGCTGTCGCGGCTTTTTTGTGTGCTGCTATCCACTCTGGGAAAGTCCGATGGGCTGGCATTGTTGCGCGCTCGCTCGGAGTGCGACGAGGGGGTATGCGAGGAGTGCGACGGCGCGGGCAGCGGTTCCAGCCCAAGTTTTTTCGCTCCCTTGCTCGGAGTGCTGGAGTAGGTTACATGCCCTTCGGCATCAATGGACTTGTAAATCTCAGCCTGCGCCCATCCAGTGCAGCCCATACACAGCAGCACAATTAAATAGCGTGGCTTTAAGAAGCGCAATCCGACAAGAATCATAGTGGATGGAAGTATAGGTTAAAGCCCTGCAATGTGACAAACAACACAAAACAAAACGGAGCCTTGCGGCCCCGTTCCTTTTCGATGCGATAACAGCTTAGAGACTGTAGTACATGTCGTACTCGACCGGATGCGTGGTCATGCGGAAGCGGGTAACTTCTTCCATCTTCAACTCGATGTAAGCGTCAATCATCTCGTTGGAGAACACGCCGCCACGGGTCAGGAACTCGCGATCCTTGTCCAGGTAGTCCAGCGCCTGCTCGAGAGAGGAGCAAACAGTCGGAATTTTGGCATCTTCTTCCGGCGGCAGGTCGTAGAGATTCTTGTCGGCCGGGTCGCCGGGGTGGATTTTGTTCTGCACGCCGTCGAGTCCGGCCATCAGCATGGCCGAAAACGCCAGGTAGGGGTTGGTCGTCGGATCCGGAAAGCGGACTTCGATCCGGCGCCCCTTCGGATTGCTCACATACGGAATGCGGATCGATGCAGAGCGGTTGCGCGCGGAATAGGCCAGCTTGACCGGTGCCTCGAATCCGGGCACCAGACGCTTGTACGAATTGGTTCCCGGGTTGGTGATTGCATTGAGGGCGCGCGCGTGCTTGATGATGCCGCCGANNTGCATGCCCGAGCCGTTGTCGCCGACGATGGGCTTGGGCATGAAGGTTGCCGTCTTGCCATAGGCGTCGGCGACGTTCCACACCGTGTACTTGAGGATCTGCAGCCAGTCGGCGCGCTTGACCAGCGTCTCGAACTTGGTGCCGATTTCGCACTGGCCGGCGTTCGCGACTTCGTGGTGATGCACTTCGACGTCAACGCCTTGCGCTGTCATCATTTCGCACATTTCCGAGCGGATGTTCTGCAGCGAATCGACCGGGGGGACTGGAAAGTAGCCGCCCTTGACGGGGGGGCGATGACCATTGTTGCCGCCATCGAAATCGTCACCGGTGGACCACGCCGCCTCCGACGAAAATACCTTGCAGGAGCTGCCGGACATGTCGACGCTCCACTTGACCTGATCAAAAATGAAGAATTCGGGTTCCGGACCGAAGTAGGCGGTATCGCCCAGGCCCGAGGCCTTCAGGTAGGCTTCGGCGCGCTTGGCCAGCGAGCGCGGATCGCGGTCGTAGCCATTGCCGGTCGAGGGCTCCAGCACGTCGCAGGTGATGTCAAGCGTCGGATGGTCCATGAACGGGTCCATACGCGCGGTATTGGGGTCCGGCATCAGCAACATGTCCGAAGCTTCGATCCCCTTCCAGCCAGCGATCGACGAGCCGTCGAAGGCATGGCCGGACTCGAACTTGTCCGCGCCAAACTGGTGCTGCGGCACGGTGACGTGTTGTTCCTTGCCGCGGGTATCGGTAAAGCGAAGGTCGATGAACTTGACCTCGTTGTCCTTGATCATTTTCAGTATATCGGCGCCGGTGGCCATAGATTTCTCCTGGTTCTGGAATTACTTCAAGTTAACGCAAACAAATCGGACAAAGGATCCAATCGGTAAACCTTTAGCAGAAAACATGCCACCGGAAAGCCTCGGTCTGGCGCGCTCCGGGTTCAGGATGAACCCAGTTCGGCACCAAAACAACGCGGATCTGATTTTTTACGCACTGTAGTGGTGCGTTATCCAGTGGTTTTGATCATCTGATGTCGAATTATAACCGTTGCACCCTGTTCCGAGAAATCAGGTGCAGGCCAGGCGACGACCAGAGGTAAGCAACGGCTATATTATCGCAACCAGAGGTTAACCGGCTGCGAACCGGCCAAATGCATGCCCAGGCGCGTGATGGCGGCCGCCCGCCGCGTGGTTATCTGCGTGGCAGAGGCTGCAACGCGGTGGTGCGGTCGATGTGGACGAGGGCATCGAATTGCCCCGACAGGCGTGCGTTGTAGTAATGTCCGGCGAGCTCCAGCGCCGGCAGGTAGCGCACGCCGATGCCGCGTTGCGGCCGTGCACGGCCGAGAGTCGCGCGGACTGACTGCGAATCGTCAAGGATCACGTAAAACCGCCGCAGCCCCGTCGCATGTAACAGCGCGGCGTGGCTTCCCGGTATGGGTTGCCGCAGGCGCTTGGAGCGGTCGGGTCCGCCCCAGTCGGTCGCCGCACGCACGACGCCCGTGGCGGTCGTGAACCCAACGCTGATCGCGTCGCCCGGATAGCGCTCGCGCAACAGTTGCCCGAGGTTCAGGCCCCCGGCATCGCCGCGCGCGGTGGCGCGGGCATCGCCGACATGCGCGTTGTGCGCCCAGATCACGAGCCGGGAACGCGCGCACGTGACGGCATCGAGATGCGCAAGAAGCAAATCGACGCTCGAAGCCATATGGCTGTCGCGCAGGTTCCAGGAAGACTCCGGCTGGTGGAGCAATGCGCGAAAATATTCTTCGGCATTGCGGACGACGCGCGCACTTTGCAGCGCATGCAGGTACGCGCTGTCGGCGATGCTGACGACGTCAGGCTCGTGCAGGAACGCGCCCGAGGCCAGTTCCGTCAACTGGTCCTGAACAGGCTGCCCGCAGTCGATGTCTGGCCAACGAGCGGGAGCGGCGCCGTCGCCCTGTCGTTCATCGTCACCGGCGTCGAGACAGACATATCCATCGCGTGCCCTGGCCGCCGCTTCCGGATTCGTCCCCTCGAGATACCCGATCACCGCGGCGATCGATGGCGAGACTTCATACAAGTCCATCCCGTGAATGGCCACCGGATGCGCGCCAGCGCCGCGCTGCAAATTGAACTGGCGCAGCCACGTGACAAACTCCCGAAAGTCGGTGTTGCGCCACATCCAGCGCGGAAAGCGATCGAAGGCACGCAAGGCCAGGTCGGTGTCGGCAGGGTCACCCGTCTCGGTCAGAAACGCGTGCAGGCCGGCTGCCTCGGACCAGTCGGCCTCGATGACCACTCCGGCAAATCCTAGCTCGGCGATCAGCCGCCGGGTGATGCGGGCCCTTTCGACATAGAACTCATGCGTGCCATGCGTATCCTCGCCCAGGAGCACTATCCGCGCATTGCCGATCTTCCGGAGCAGGCGATCGTAATCGGCGGGGGCGCCGGTCAGCGGATGCGCAATGTGCTTGATTGCGCGCGCCAGTGCGGCATCGGCGGCGGGCCCTTCCTGAGTTTTTGTTGCAGCGCTTGCCGGCGTTGCCGACAGCGCGATGCAGTGGAGCATGGCAATGACGATTTGCCATGCCCTGCGGCGCGCACTGAACACCGGGTTCCTGCCGCGGCTTGCAGCAATCCGCGTACCGCGTTCATTGGTGCTTGCCATTTTCGACCTCGTTCGCTATTGTCTCTCGCCAGGTACGCCCGAAATAATTCAAATTCTCCCGCGGATCGGGTGTCTGCGATTGCTATCGCGGCATCCACGGTCGCGTGCCCACAAGGACTCCATTGTCATGCACTTTGCCATCGTCATTACGCTCTCAGCGTTCCTGATTTTCCTGGTGCAGCCACTGATTGCCAAGCAGATTCTGCCCTGGTTCGGGGGTTCCGCGGCGGTCTGGACCACATGCATGGTGTTCTTTCAGTCCGCGTTGCTCGCCGGATATGCCTATGCCGACTGGGCGCCGCGCCGGTTCGGGGTGAGGAAGCACGCCAGGATCCATGCGGCACTAGTTGCGATTTCGCTGATCGCGCTGCCGATCACGGTCTCGTCATTCTGGAAGCCCGCCGATGGCGCCGCGCCCATTCTGCACATTCTGGGTCTGCTCGCGGCGACGATCGGTCTGCCTTATGTTGTCCTGTCGGCGACCAGCCCGCTGGTTCAGATCTGGTTTTCGCGCGTACATACGCATCGCGATCCCTATCGGCTGTTCGCGCTTTCGAATACCGCGTCGCTCGCGGCGTTGCTTTGTTATCCATTCCTGATCGAACCCAGGCTGGTCCTGCGCGATCAGGCATGGGGCTGGTCCATTCTGTACGCCGTGTTTGTCCTGCTGATGGTGCCACTGGCAGTGCGCGCATCGCGGCGCGCGGATCCGCAACACGTGGACGCAGTCGCAGCGTCCGCTGCCCAGCCGGCCACGGCACCCGCCGCGCCAGCAGGCCGCAGCCAGCTGTGGTGGCTGGTGCTGGCCGGCACCGCGTCGGCGTTGCTGCTGGGCGTCACCAATCATGTCACCGAGAACATTGCCAGCGTGCCGATGCTCTGGCTGATGCCGCTTTCCATTTATCTGCTGACCTTTATCCTTTGTTTCGATGGCCAGCGCTGGTATTCCCGCGAAACGTTTTTTGGTCCGGTGCTGATCGCCGTGGGCGCGATGGGCTGGCTGCTCGTCGACAAGACCCATCAGTTCGATTTGATCACGCAATCCGTGGTGTTCGGGTTCGGGCTGTTCCTGGTATGCATGTTTTGCCATGGGGAACTGGTCGCGGCCAAGCCGGCCCCGCATTTCCTGGCAAGGTTCTACGCCATTGTATCGCTGGGCGGGGCGCTGGGTTCGGCGCTGGTTGCGTTCGTTGCGCCCGTGGCGCTGCCTTCGTACTATGAAGTTTCGCTGCTACTGGTCGTAGTCATGCTGCTGCTCGCAGCGGCGGGATGGATGTGGTCGCGCCGGGCGCTGGTGCTCGGACTGGCCGGGGCGCTGGGTGCGATCGGAATCGTTTATCTGAATGTGCAAATTGACGCGCAGGACGCGCTGTGGATGGGACGCAATTTCTACGGCGCGCTGAAGGTGCGCGCCTATGAAGCGCCGGATAGCGAAAACTATCATCGCCGGCTGGTTCACGGCGCGATCCTGCATGGCGAGCAGTTTCAGGCGCCCGGAGCAAAGCAATTTGCGACGACGTACTACACCGGTACATCGGGCATCGGGCGCGCCATCGACGTCAAGGAAAACGAATCGCCGGCGATCCGGGTAGGCATGATCGGGCTCGGGGTCGGCACCATTGCGACTTACGGCCGCAAGGACGATGTGTTCCGCTTTTACGAAATCGACGCGCAGGTGCCGATCGTAGCAAAGAAGTATTTCAGTTTTTTGACCGACAGCGAAGCAACAATAGACATCGTGCTCGGCGACGCGCGGCTGTCGATCGAGCGCGAAAAGCCGCAAAACTACGATGTGCTGGCGGTCGATGCGTTTTCGGGCGACGCCATCCCTGCGCACCTGATCACCAGGGAAGCGGTGCAGTTATTCCGGCGGCACCTCACGGAAGGCGGCATTCTTGCGTATCACGTGTCGAACCGCTATCTCGATCTGTCACCTGTGCTGGGGACGATCGCGAATGCAGAAAAAATGACCGCGCTGCAAATCGACGATTACAAGGGTCTCTGGGATAACAACCCGGTCAAGAATCCGAGTACGTGGGTGCTGCTGGCGGAAAAGCCGGAGACGCTCGCGTCCCTGCAGGAATTCGGGAAAGCGCCGGAGGCGAGGCCGGATTGGCGAATCTGGACTGACGATTATCACAACCTGTTCCAGGTCCTCCGCCCGCCGGCAGGCTGAATCAGCGCAGCATTGCCGAACGCGAGCAATCCCTCGCTTGCCGCCCCCCGCCCAACGTGAGCCACCGCTTGACGAATCAGGGATAGAACAGATAGAGGTTGTAGCCGCCGGCGCTGACGCTGCTCGCGTCGAGAAAGATCTTGACGTTCCATTCCGCGTTTGCGGGCATGCCGTTGGTGAAGTCCGCCGCGCCCCCCGCGTACTCGACCGGCGCGAATACGCGGCGCACAACAGGTTGGCCGCCCAGGTCATTGAGTTCAAGTTCCAGATGCGGGAACGCGAGTGGATGTTTTGCCTGATTGCGCAACGTCGTCTGCAGTATCAGCAGGCCCTGATGTGCGGGATCCGCCTGCAGATCGTGCGATTCGATGGTGATTTCATCCTTGTTCCGCAGCGGGTCGACCGTGCAGCCGATGGCCGCGCAGGCGGCAACCAGATGCGGGCGCAGCTGCGGATAGTCGGCCGCGAGGAAGTGGCGAAAGTGGAAGATTGACTGGCCGGCGAGCGTGGCCAGCAGTAACACCGCCAGCACGGCATAGGCCCACTGCACGCCGCGCCGCGGCGGGGGCGGCGAGTCTTCCCAGACCGGCATGACCAGTTCTTCGTGTCTGGGCGGAGCAATTTTCTCTGCTGCTGCAACCTCCGGGGGGGCAATGCTTGCGGCGTTCGAGGCAGGCGCCGGATCGTCATCAGCCCGCGACAAATCCCCCGAACTCCGCAACGTAACGGTCGGCGGGTCCAGCGCCCTGTCGTCGGGTCGCAACTCCTCGTTCGGCGTCAGGTCGACCAGATGCGCGCGCCCGTCGAACACCATCCGGCACTGGCCGCAGCGCACCTTTCCCGCCTGCACGGACAACTGCTCCTCGTGCGTCCGGTAGACAGTCTTGCACGTGGGGCAGCGCGTAAAGAGTTCGTCGGCGTTCATCGCAAATCCGTGTTGTTGCCGGCGGCGGCGGTGTATGCCGGGGGGGTGCGGGAGGCCGCGCTCACGTCCCCGGGTACGCCGCCTGGTGCCGGATCCCGCTCAATGCAGCCCAGCCTTCGTCTGTGTGCCATACGTCGATATTAAACCATGGCTGGTAGGCAGCGATTATGGCGGCGGCCTGATCGACTAGTATGCCTGAAAGCACGATGCGGCCGCTCGGGCGCACTCGTCCCGCCAGCGCAGGCGCCAGAACTTTCAGCGGATTGGTGAGAATGTTGGCCACGACGGTATCGTAGGTGCCATCGCGCAATGCGTTGGGCGCCACGAATTCGCACATGACCTGATTGATCGTTGCATTGGCGCGCGAGGCGATCAATGCCTGTGNNTTCGCCGCCTTTCAGGTGCGCTTCCAGCCATTGCAGGCACAGCCGTGTGGTGGGATGACTACCGGTCCCGAACGCGAGCCCAGGATCGACCACCAGATTGATCGCGTCCGGATCGGGCGCGACATGCCAGCTCGGGAGTATCCACAGCCGCGAACTGATGCGTATCGGTTCGAACTGCGACTGGGTTAGCCGCACCCAGTCCTGCTCTTCGACACGGGTCAGCGTGTAGACCACCGGTGCGCGCCAGTCCTGTGCGGCGGCGATCGCGGCGACGATCGCCGGGGCGTCGGCCGTTTCGTCGAACAGTGCGGTCAGGACATTGCTCGCCCAGACGCCGGGCGCGAATTCGTCGGGCTCGCCGAATTGCGGCACCTCGCGGGCGGTACCGGCGGCGGCGTCCGTGACATCGACCGACACCGCGCCGGCTTCAAGGAGCGCGTCGGACCAGCCTTCCGCGTCGTGGCCGGCAACTGTGAACTTGAGCGCAGTCCACGCCACGGTTACTTCTTCTGGAGCTTTTGTTCGAGGTAGTGAATCGTGGTGCCGCCGCGTTTGAAAGCGGCATCGTTCATCAGGTCCTGGTGGAGCGGAATATTGGTCTTGATGCCTTCGACGACCATCTCCGAAAGGGCGATACGCATGCGCGCAATGGCCTGGTCCCTGGTATCGCCGTGCGCGATCACCTTGCCTATCATCGAATCGTAATTCGGGGGCACGAAGCAGTTGTGATAGATGTGGGAGTCGACCCGGATTCCCGGACCGCCGGGCGAGTGATAACTGGTGATGCGTCCGGGCGAGGGCACGAATGTGTACGGGTCCTCGGCATTGATCCGGCATNNACCTGGATGCGGGTGTTCATTTCGATGAAAAAGAATTCCTTGTCCTCGTACAGGAACTCGAAGGTCCCGGCGCCGCGATAGCCGATCTTGCGGCACGCTTCGGCGCAGCGCTCGCCGATTTTGGCAAGCAGTTTTTCCGGAATGCCGGGCGCCGGCGCTTCTTCGATGATTTTCTGGTGGCGGCGCTGCATCGAACAGTCCCGCTCGAACAGGTAAACGGCATTCTTGAACCCGTCGGCCAGCACCTGGATTTCGATGTGGCNNTTCACCGCCGCGAGCAGCGCCGCCTCCGTATGCACAACACGCATGCCGCGCCCGCCGCCGCCGCCCGAGGCCTTGATAATGACCGGATAGCCGATCGCGCGGGCGATTTTGATGATTTCTTTCGGGTCCTCCGGTACGGCGCCCTCCGATCCAGGAACAACCGGAACGCCGGCCTTTTTCATCGCGTTTTTCGCCGACACCTTGTCGCCCATCAGGCGGATGGTGTCGCCGCGCGGCCCGATGAACACAAACCCGCTCTTTTCGACCTTGTCGGCAAAATCGGCGTTCTCGGATAAAAAGCCGTAGCCCGGATGGATCGCTTCGGCGTCCGTGACCTCGGCGGCGCTGATGATGGCTGGAACATTGAGATAGCTCTGCGCCGATGGCGCGGGGCCGATACAGACGGATTCATCCGCCAAGCGGACATATTTCGCCTCGGCGTCCGCTTCCGAATGGACGACGACTGTCTTGATGCCCATTTCACGGCAGGCACGCTGGACGCGTAGGGCGATTTCCCCGCGGTTTGCTATCAGGATCTTTTCGAACATGGTTTTTCGGCGGTTAGCGCGGTGTTTGCCATAGGGCGCAACCGTCAGACTGCTTTATCCAATCACAAAGAGCGGCTGTCCATACTCGACGGCTTGTCCATTCTCGGCCAGGATCTGCTTGATCACACCGGTTTTGTCGGCCTCGATCTCGTTCATCAGTTTCATCGCTTCGATAATGCACAGCGTTTCGCCTTCCGAAACCGCCTGTCCGATATCGACGAATGCCTTGCCGCCGGGTGTCGCCGAACGATAAAACGTGCCCACCATCGGTGATTTGACCGTGTGGCCGTCAACGGCTGCCGGCCCTGCATCCGCAACGATCTCGGTGGCGAGCAACCGGCCTCCCGAACCGGGCCCGGCGGACGCTGCCTGCATGTTTATCCCGGCCTGAGGGAGATACACCGTCTGCTGGGTACTCACGGCGCGCGTGATGCGAACGGATTCTTCGCCCTCCTTGACTTCCAGTTCCGCGATACCCGATTCCTGGACCAGGTCGATCAGTTTTTTGAGTTTGCGCAAATCCATCGGTTGCTCCTCCTCCAATCGGACCAGTGCCTATTTGTGCGCGGGCGCAGCCAGTCTGGCCGATGGCACGCGGCCGTCGGCCAGTGACCCTCTGCCGCAAATCCCCGGTTTATGAACTCCCGAAAGATTGATATTCAAACCAAGCGAAAAAACAATCGCTGGTCTCACCCTTCCGGATCCCTTTGCGGTTTTGTAATTTCTACCCATGCTCGCTTTCCGCTGGCGCGATTTGATGTGCTGGGAGGCGCAGTTTGCCGCAGGTTGACCGGGGATGTCCAGCAATTCCTGGGAACTGCGGCTAACTTACTCACTGTCCGCAAGGGGGCGGCGGCCTGAAATCTCGCCGGCAAAGGCCAGTTTAGGTGGACCTGTTCGCGGGAACGACCGCCGGACGATGCGATTTCGGTCGGGTTTTACAGCAATTCGCCGAAGATCGACCGCAATTTATCGACTTCGAGCACCCCAAGCTGACGATGAACCAGGCGCCCGTTGCGGTCCAGCACCACGGTGAACGGAAGCGCGGAGATCCGATTACCCACGTGCTTCGCCAAGTCCAGCGCGCCGTAATTGCCAATCAGCAATGGGTAGTTGATCTGAAACTCATTCGAGAAGAGCGTGACTTTGTCTGCCTGATCGGCGGCGATACCGACAAATTGGACGCCTTTGCCGCCGAATTCCCTTTGCAGGCGAATGAAGTCCGGGATCTCCTCCCGGCACGGAACACACCAGGTAGCCCAAAAATTGACGACCAGAATCTTGCCTCGCCATGCTCCAAGCGAGGTCTGGTTGCCAGCCAGATCGGGCATGCGCGCGGCGAACAGGCTTTCGACGTCGGCTTCTTCCGAGGTGCCTCGTGAGGCGAGGTCTCCACCGCGCATAAGGTAGTTGGTGGCGAATCCCACCGACAGGGCGAGGGCGCCAGCAGCCACCAAAACCGCTACGGTCCGGACCTGGATCACTTGGCCGGAGCGGCCGATAGCGACAACGTGAACTTGCGCCGGACCGGCGGATAGCAGACGCCGAGATCAGCGCATCCCTGCAAGTCAGCGGTCAGCGTCAACGGCGTGTCAACCGCGGCTGCGACCGGAAGCGTTACGATGCTCAGGTTGCGGTATATCACTTGCTTGCCGAAGAATTCGTCATGCTTGGTCTTGCCGGCGGGCAGTTTCGGCTTGCCCAGTACAGCCTCCGCCGGCTCCAGCACGTAGGACAGGCGGTCCCTGTACAAGTAGTAGCCGGGTGCGGTCTGGTAGCGTACCTCGATCAGGTCAGGTCGGACGAGTCTGGCCGTCGCGCGAAAAGCGATTTCCGGATCCAGCAAATCCTGGCCGTACGCCGGGATTGCGGCCAGCACCAGGCCGGCAAGCGAGAAAAAGTGTCTAGCAAACAAGCGAGGAGTCTTTCGAACGTTCGGTTTCTGCCGCGATCCAATGCAGATACGGGGTCAGGCCGGCCGTTATCGGAATGGCGATGATTTCCGGGAGTTCGTAAGGATGCAGGGCTCGCAGCAGCGCTTCGACGGCATCATAACGCAGCGTTGTGGTTTTGATGGTGAGCGGAATTTCTGTCGCGGTTTCGGTTTTGCCCCGCCAATGATAGAGTGAGAGCATCGGGGCTCCTACGGAAACGCAAGCCGCGCAACCGTCGTCGATCAGCCGCCGCGCAATCGATTCGGCGATGGACGGATCGGGTAGCGTGGTCAGCACCAGCAGGGGTTGGGCGGTCATAGGGAAAGAAGGGATTTATGCGAATCGTTCTGTTGCTCATTTTACTCGGCTTTCCAGCCGTGGACATTTACGTCACGATTCAGTTCGCGGCGTGGACTGGGATACCCGTGTGGTTCTGGCTTGGCGCCGGGATGGTCGGCGGCTCGATTCTCCTTCGTAACGAACGCGGTACATTCCGGGCGAAGACCCATGCGGCGTTGTCCGGGCAAGCGCCGTTGTTGAGCAGCCTGCTCGACAGCGGACGCAAGGTGCTGGCGGGGATATTGTTCATACTGCCTGGTGTCGTGACCGATGTTGCGGCGCTGGCGCTGCTGGCTTTGCCCATCAACCTGACAGGCCGCCTGCAGACCCAGGCCAGCGGCGGGGGCACAGTGCTCGACGGCGAATATCGCCGCGTCGACTAGCAACCACCCGTCAGCCGCCGGAGGCGGGTGGGGCCGGCGCCCGGTGGGCGCGAACCCACAACCACAGGCCGGCGACGACCATGG
The DNA here is from genome assembly GCA_003153335.1 of Betaproteobacteria bacterium. Lineage (GTDB taxonomy): Bacteria > Pseudomonadota > Gammaproteobacteria > Burkholderiales > Casimicrobiaceae > PALSA-1005. The sequence goes on from PLYG01000085.1 coordinate 13,559, forward strand.
GCAGGCTGTAGAGTTGCCCGGTCGTGATTGCGATTCCAAACCAGTTCACCTCGAAATCAGGCGTCCGGAAAAGTTCGACGACGCTCCGTGCAATGCCATAGCCGATCAGGAATAGCGCGGAAGCGGCGCCGGTCGGCCGCGGCTTGGCTGTGTACACCCAGAGAATGACGAACAATGCGAGGCCGTCGAGTCCGGCGTGGTAGAGCTGCGACGGGTGCCGCGGCACATTGTCGACATTCGGAAAGATCATTGCCCACGGCACGTCGGTCGGCCGGCCGACCAGTTCCGCATTGATGAAATTTCCGATGCGCCCGAACGCATAACCCAGCGGAACCAGCGGCGCAATAAAGTCGGTCACCGCGAAAAATGTGCGGCCCGTCTTTCTGCCCCACCACCACACTGCGACCAGAACCCCCAGGAATCCGCCATGGAACGCCATTCCCCCTTTCCACACCGCAAAGATTTCGAGTGGATGGGACAGATAGTAGTCGGGATGGTAGAGCAGCACTTCGCCCAGCCGCCCACCGATGATCACGCCCAGCACGCCGTAGAAGAGCAGGTCCTCGACATCGCGCGGCGTCCAGCCCGGGAGAATGTTCTGGCGTGCCCGGTATTTGCCCAACAGCCATACTTGCAGGAACGCCGCCAGGTACATCAGCCCATACCAGCGAATTGCGAGGGGGCCGAGTTGAATTGCGATGGGATCGAACTGCGGATGAACCAGCATCGGCGTTGGAGCCAGTGGGTTAAAATGACCGCCTGATTATACCTTTCGCTCATTGTTGCTCCCGAGGAACCTATCATGCCCTACAACGAACGCTCCAAGGCCATCACCCAAGGCGTCGCGCGCGCGCCGAATCGCTCGATGTACTACGCAATGGGTTACAGGAAATCGGATTTCGACAAGCCGATGATAGGCATCGCCAACGGCCATTCGACGATCACCCCGTGCAACTCAGGACTGCAAAAACTGGCCGATGCGGCGGTCGACGCGGTTCAGGCGGCGGGAGGCAATCCGCAGATTTTCGGGACGCCGACGATCTCGGATGGCATGTCGATGGGCACCGAAGGCATGAAGT
>PLYG01000135.1 GCA_003153335.1 Betaproteobacteria bacterium
TCGCAGGTTCGATCCCTGCCCTCGGAGCCAATTCGCAGTTCAACCAGCACCACCACCAGAGAGAAGGGAGGCATCATGACGCACGACATTCTTGCGCTAGACCGCGCCGGCTCTCCGAGTCGGTGGATCAACGTCAACGACGCAGCATGGTATTACGCCAAGGACATGATCCTCGGCGACTGCGGTGACCGCACCGTTGAACTGCGCGGCGGGCAGTCCGTTCGCACAGGCGGTCGGTCGATCCTGCGGATCAACAGCATCGTGTTCATCAAAGGCGAGCGGGTGTTGCCGGATGAGTACCGCCGACCAGCACCGGTAGTTCGCGAGCTGCTGTTCCAGCGTGACCGTCACATTTGCGCGTACTGCGGAGATCGCTTTCGCGGCGCAGACCTGTCGATGGATCACATCTACCCAAGGGCGCACGGTGGCGTACTGACCTGGATGAACTTGATCTCGGCGTGCCGCCCGTGCAACACGCGCAAGCAGGACCGCACTCCGGAGGCGGCAAAGATGCCGTTGCTCTTTGCTCCGTATGTGCCCAGCCGCAACGAGGTGTTTATCTTGAGCAACCGTCGCATTCTGGCGGATCAGATGAGCCTGCTGCTGGCGCAGGTACCCAAGGGCAGCCGCCTGCACGCTTGAGCGGCCTGCCATCGGTCGGTGGTGGCACGTCCACCCCGGCCACGCCTTACCCGGCGCGCCACGCCGTCCCACCGCACATACACTGAGGAGCCGACTGTGGCCAAGATCATCGACATAGTTCGTGACGGGAAAACGGTCACGTTCCAACATTACCGCGACGGTGCCCTCTGGTAACGGACCGACTGCGGATTCAGCTTTCCAGTGCCCGGGGCCCGTGGCCGATGTTGGCACCGCCACCTTTCTCGCCACCGACAAGGCGCTGCTGTTCATGCGCTACATCCGCCCGCACCTGAAGCTGCTGGAGTCGGCGCGGGCCACTGCATAGCCCGCCAACCCAACAACAACACGTCGCCCGAATAGCTCAGCCGGTAGAGCGCTCGCTTTGTAAGCGAAGGGTCGTCCGTTCGATCCGGACTTCGGGCTCCACCAACCAGCACGGCGCCGTTAGCTCAGTTGGATTTAGAGTGCTGCCCTCCGAAGGCAGAGGTCAGGGGTTCAAGTCCCTTACGGCGCACCACAATCTATTGTTTTTCTTGCCCGCATAGCTCAGTTGGAAGAGCGCCGTCTTCGTAAGGCGGATGTCATCTGTTCGATCCAGATTGTGGGCTCCAGTATTGCCCGCGTGGCGCAGTGGCAGCGCACGCGCTTGTTAAGCGCGAGGTCCTCTGTTCAATTCAGAGCGCGGGCACCATCCAGCCGCGCGGGCAAAAAAAGGCCCAAAGACGAAAGTCGATGGGCGGGGAAGAGGGGAGTGCGATCACGGTGCAGCATGTGTTCGCACGCTAGTTGTGGAGCGGGATGTCGTCGTAGATGCGCGCGATATGGAGGAACGACAGATTCCTCAGCCGTTGGCCGTTGAACAGGTCGTCGCAGTAACCCCGGCCGCTGATGCTGACGGTCCCGTCGATGTTGACTGAGATGGTGTAGTCGGAGTCGGGGCGTGGACAGGAACCACGACCGCGAGACCACTGGCGACGGCGAACAGGACTGCGTACAGCATGGTTTCTTTCACCCACTGCTTGTCTTTTGAGGACATGGAATCTCTCCGATTTATGCGTTCAACGGAACGCGAGGGTCTTGGGGAGAAACGGGCTTTGCAGCAGAAATGCCACCCGGAGGAACGTAATCGTCGAGGGCGGGCGGCGGGCAGTCCCGGCAGGTGGCTAATCCGGACAGGCTGAAAAAAATAGATTGCAGTATACCCAAAAGTGGGGACAATGATGTTTGTTCGATCCCGAAGGTAATCCTTTGGATAAATGCAGGAAACTCGAAACGGAGGCATGAAGGCCAGCGCAAGCGAAAGCACGGTTTCACGGCGGAGCAAACGACGTGGAACAGGTCCGAAGAACGGTCTTAGCGGACGAGGGTGACCTCGGTAGTGCAAGCCGCCCCGGTAGAGTTTCAGGTAGTTGCAAGGTAAGGCGCAGGACGTATTGCGAAGGACTGTGGGCCGTAGGCTTAGAAGTAGCCATTCGGTTAAAGAGTAGGGCGACCGCCGTGTGCGCCGCGGAGTGGAAGGGTGTAGAGGATGCGCGTGACCAGAGCCTGTTTCAAATGGTCGCCGCAACTGTCGAAACGCCGAAACCGCCGCGTAAGCCGTGCACGGAACAGGACGGGGAACAGCGAGTACCAGCCAAATCGTGCTGGACCGTAACTGAAAACCGCAGCGCGGTGGAAGGTTCCCTTTTGGTGTAACAACACACCACAACCCTTCGCAATACGTTTTAGATATTTGGGGATGTAGCTCAGTTGGGAGNNAGGTCAGGGGTTCAAGTCCCCTATGCCCCGCCATTTTTCGCAGTAGCACCAGAGGGAGTGAGCGATGAAGATCAGCGTACTGGGGCGGTCCGGGAAACCTGACGTGCAGGACGTTGCGTACTACGTCGAGAGCGCGCTCATGGAGTCCAGCCGGCATAATTTGATCGAGGTGTCGGCGGCGCGCGTGGCCCATAACGCGGCTGAAGCAGTGGGGCGTCTGGTGAATTTGCTGGCCGAGAAGGGTGTGCTAAGTGCGACCGAAGTTGCGCGGGTTGTTGACCGCGCGGCCGACAACGCGTCGTTTGTGCCGTAGACGGAGCGGGAACGTGACTGAATACGTCCTCTTCGTCTGCGCGCAGAACGTTTGCCGTAGTCGCGCCGCAGAGGTGCTGCGCCTGTTGGGCGGCGTCGACGCGCGGTCCTGTGGGACCGACGATGCTGCCACGGTCCTGGTCAATGACGCCCTGCTGTTGAAAGCCACGGAAGTGGTGTGCAGGGAGCAGACGCAGGCCAAGTTCGTGCGGGAATTCATGGGCGCTGAAGGCAAGGAAGTTTCGTCGCTGGGCATCCCCGACGAATTCGACCCGTTTGCGGCGGACTTGGTCGAAGTGCTGATGGCAGTGATGAAAAGCCGGAACCCGGCAGTGGCCGCCGCCATCGAGCGCGGTGCGGCAGTGATGAACAAGCAGGGCTTCGTGTTCACCTGAGTTTGGGGTTGAGCCCGAGGTTCGTGTACCGACAACGGAGAGGTGGCCGAGTGGTCGAAGGCACTCGCCTCGAAAGCGAGCAACGGTGGCGACATCGTTCGTGGGTTCGAATCCGCACCCTCTCCTCCAGTCGTGGAATGTAGTCGCAACGCGGGGAATGTTTAATCGTCATGGACATCAACTGGAAGCTGCTGAACGAGCGAACGTGGGACCTGATTACCTCGGTCCACGGAACGCGCTTTCACCGCGATGCGTCGTGCTTCCTCTGGGCAGCGACGGTCGCGGAGGCGCTCAAGATGCACGGCGGCAAAATGGTTGCTGGTGGCGCCTGCCGTTCGGGTCAGGTCACCGTCACGTGGATCATCATGCTCAGTCCAGCGACGAAGCAGTATTTCCTGACCTGTGATTCCGAGGTCGATGCGGACGGCGAATACAACGGCCACTGCTGGGTCGAACTGCCAGACGACAAAATACACGGAGGAGTTCCAGTGGGTACTGCGTTCCGCAGTTGGGCAGGCACTGAACTGTCCCGGGATAGAAGTAGTCCCCTATCCGCAAGAGTATTGCGACGATGCAATTCGTGCCGGAATGGATTTGCATCTTCCAACATCGGTCGCCGTCGCGGTCTTTGCTGTGTACATGGGGACCACTGCCAAGAGCGGCCCCAACGCAGACCGGGAAATGGTTCGAGACTACGATGCAGTTGCGGGACACTGCTTTCAAGCATTGGACGACTATCAGGGGACCGGAGAGCTCGAACGTATCCTTGACGGATTTGTATTGCGAATGGCTCAACTGGCCATGAACCGCTCAGGTGTCGATGGTGGAACAAGACGCGAAAACGAAGTGCGACCGAGGAGCGAATCGGGGATCTCACCGGAGGAGAGGTGGCGGCTGGGCTGTGAGAAAGTACTAAAGAAATGGGAAGAGGCGTATCGGCGCGTTCTGGCAAATGCACCGTATGAGGACTACTCGGATCGACACCCATGGAAGGCGAGAGCACTTCCGCAGCTTTCCCTGAAACACAAGAATTTGCTGCCGTGGTTGAACAGTCGATGTGCAAGCTGCGGCGAGATAAGTGCGACGCAATTCATGATGTACAAAGGCGATGCACTGATTTGCACCGGGTGTCGCTTGAAAGAGGAATGGGCGGCAGTTAAGGCGGCACTCTTGCAAGCAGTAGCCACCGGAGAGATCAAAGCTGAGCATCTCGCAGCGTGTGCCAAACAGAACACCGTAAGCGTCCGGGCAACCCACATTGAAAGCGTAGAGCAGTTGGCCGATAGTGTCCACCATGAAGAAGGTGGACACCATCAGAATGGAGCGCAGCGTCCCGACGCGGCGCGTCAAGCGCCGCCATAGCACCGAGTTCAAGGCACGGATCCTTGCCGAATGTGAAGCACGCGGCGCCTCAGTCGCCGGGGTCGCACTTGCGCATGGGCTCAATGCCAACCTGGTCCGGAAATGGATTGTCACGAGACGCCGTGCATTGGCACCGCCCAGTACGACACCCTTGCTGCCAGTGCGTATCGCGACCGAAGAGATGGCGCCGGTCACGATTGCCAAACGCGGTGGCGGCGGACGATCGAGCGAAGCGATCGAAATCGAACTCGCCGGCGTGCGCATTCGGATCCGCGCTGATTTCGACGCAACTGTTCTGGGTGCTGTGCTCCGGGTCGTGCGCGACAGCCTGCTGCGATGATCGGTCTGCCGGCGAACACGCAGGTCTGGCTGGCCGCCGGACACACCGACATGCGGCGCGGGTTTGATGGTTTGGCGGGGATGGTGCAGACGGCGCTCACCGCCAATCCCTACTCCGGCCATGTCTTCGTGTTCCGCGGTAAGCGCGGCGATCTGATCAAAGTCCTGTGGTGGGATGGTCAGGGCTTGTGCTTGCTGGCCAAGCGTCTTGAGCGCGGCCGTTTCGTTTGGCCGCAGGCGACAGCGGGTGCGGTGTCGCTGACCCCGGCACAACTTTCCATGCTGCTCGAAGGCATCGACTGGCGCATGCCACGGCGCACCTGGCAGCCGGAAATGGCGTGACGAAACGGGGAACAATCACGACGTAAATTTCGTCGCAATTCGCATCGCAAATAACGCGATTGCGGTCAACTACAGCATCCGTTATGCGTTGAATCGGCATGTCCGAAGCGCGCCACATTCCACCCCCTGCCGACGTGCTCACGGCAACGCTTCAAGCACAACTCTCCGCGCAGTCCCAACAGGTCATCGCCCAATCCGCACAGATCAAGAGTCAGATCGTGCAGATCGAAACGCAGACCGCGCAACTCAAGCATCTGGCGGTGTACATCGAGAAGCTGCAGTTCGAGTTGGCGCGCTTGAAACGCTGGCGCTTCGGTGCAGCCAGCGAAGCGGTCGGCAGCGAACAGATCGCCTTGTGGGAAGCGGAACTCGATGGCGACATCGCCGCCGCCGAAGCGCGCCTGGAGAATGTGGCCGGTGCGCTCGCGCCGGAGACCGCGCCGTCGACACCACCGAAGAACCCACCCAAGCGCAAGTCGCTGCCGGACACGTTGCCCCGGGTCGAAGTACGGCACGATCTGGCCACCTGTACGTGCCCAGACTGCGGCGGCGGACTCACTCCGATGGGGGAGGAAATCTCCGAGCAGCTGGACATCATCCCGGCGCAGTTCTTCGTGCGTCGCCATATTCGTGCCAAATACAGCTGCCGCCAGTGCGCGACCGTGCACACAGCACCGCTGCCGGCCCAGCCGATCGAGCGCGGTCTGGCGGCGCCGGGATTGCTGGCCCATGTGCTGGCGTCGAAGTATCTGGACCATCTGCCCCTGCATCGCCAGGAACAGATCTACGCGCGGGACGGCGTCGCCTTACCGCGCTCGACGATGGCGGGCTGGCTGGGCCAGCTGGAAGTGTTGCTCGAACCGGTGGTCGAGCGGCTGACTACGCACGTTCTGGCCAGTACGGTGATCCAGGCGGACGAAACCCCGGTGCCGGTCCTGCTGCCGGGTAACGGTCGCACCGCCACCGGTTATTTGTGGGCGTATCGCAGCGGGCTGTGGCAGCCGACGCAGGCGGTGGTGTTCGACTTCGCAATGAGCCGGGGCCAAGCCATACCCGCCAAGTTCTTGCAAGGCTATCAGGGTGTGTTGCAGGTCGACGGCTATGCCGGCTACAACGACGTGCTGCGCCGCGACGGGGTGATCGAGGCGGGATGCTTCGCCCATGCCCGACGTAATTTCGTCGAGGTGTGGGAGTCGACCAAATCGCCAGCCGCACAGACCCCCATCACCGAGATTGCCCGGCTGTACGCGATCGAGGCCGAGGTCAAGGATCTCCCCACAGCGGAACGGCAGCGCCAGCGGCAAGCACGGGCTGGGCCGATCCTGGATGCCTTCCGGCGGTGGTTTGAGGCGGTGCGGGCGAAGACGGCGCCACGCTCGGCGCTGGGCAAGGCCATCCAGTACGCGCTCAATCGCTGGTCGGCGCTGGTGCGCTATGTTGACGACGGGCGCATCAACATCGACAACAATCCGGTCGAGAATGCCATCCGCGGGATCGCCCTGGGTCGGAAGAATTTCCTGTTCTGCGGCTCCGAAGGCGGCGGGCGGCGAGCAGCGCTCATGTACAGCCTGATCGAATCGGCCAAGCTAAATGGCATCGATCCAAAGGCGTATCTGGTGGATGTGCTGACTAGGCTGCCGACGGCGAAGCGCGATGATCTCGACGCGCTGATGCCCTGGAACTTCACCAAGTAGTTTCCCGCCGGTAAGATCACACCGCGAATCCCACGTCAATGTGGGTACGCCGGACGCTTACAGAACACCGGCGTTCGAAATGTTATGAACGTGAAATGACCGGCTGAACCACTCGCCGAAACTGCGCCGCCGCGTGGCTGAGGAATCTTGTCACCCACCGAACACATGATCTCAGCCTCCGAACTGCTCTATTGGCTCTGCGATGCCGTCTATGCGGCAGAGGCGAACGCTGCCAAGGACCGAAAGCGCGAGAGATTTGGCGATCAGTTCGTGCCGGAACTCCTTCTCACACGTCAAGATCGTGTGAGGGTGGAAATGCGGAAAGAACAAGTGGGGCATCATGAACCCCATCTTCATGTTTTCCACTCAGACAAGATCGATGCATCGATTAGCCTGAATACGTTTGAGGTTTTGGCAGGCACTATTGATAGGCGAACGCACAAGCACTTAGTACGTCTCCTGTCGCCACGGCAGGCGGAGTTGAACGCCATCTGGCAAGAATTAAATGAGAAGGAGAATTCAGTGGGTGCTGAGAAGCTGATAAGCAACCTTCGGCTATAACGGCATTTAACATTCATTGGGGCGGACACCCACCGGCGTGTCAATGACTCCCATCGTCCCACCCATCACTTTGGTTGAGATGCAGTGGCGCTTGCTGCTCCACGGCGACACGACTGGATTCAGACAGGCCTTGATGATGCCAAGATTTGTGGAATGTGATACCGCATCGTGACATGCTATCTTAGTGGCCGCTCCCCCGCCAGACGGCCTTATTTCATGCGGTTTTCCGAGCCTTTTTGTTCTTGACCCCACATCCAACCCGGCTAACCGGAAATGGAGGCATTTATGTCGATTTCAGAACAACACCTCAAAGCCTTGGGTCGAGTGGTTGTAAATTTTCAGGGTGTCGAATTCGCAATTGGCATGGCGATTAGTGGCTGCGTCTCGCGGTCCGATCAAAATGTCGGTCATATGATTGTTTCCCAAGTCTTTGCATTTGACCGTCTCTGCAAATTGGCGGGCGCCCTGTTTGATCATTTATTCCCCGGCACCGAACAGGCAGAGCGTTTTCAAGCACTCTTGACTCTAGCCCTGCAACTGGAAGGCCGCCGGAACCAGCTTTTTCACTCGACTTGGGCCGAGGATCTCTCCGGCGAGCAGGTGTCAAGAATCAAGATTTCGTTGGATCGCACCAAAGGCCTGAAGTTTGCGTCTCCGGTGGTAACCGCCGACGAAATTAACGGCCTCGCCACTGAGATGGCAAGCGTATCGGATGAAATCATCAAATTGCTAACCGGCGTGCCCGCATCGGCGGAGCGGGTGCGCGGCATGTCATAGTTCGGGAAGCGTCCACGCCTATGACTCACATAAACATTCAAGTCCACCAACGAGCCGGCGACGAACTGACGCCAGGGTTCGGTTACGTTGCTGTCGCGCGGGACCTATTACGAACGCTCGACTTTCTCGCACCCGCAAATCCGGCGCACGTACGCGCATTCGGCCTGCTTTCAGGGCAGACGTTGGAGTGCCTCTTGAAAGCCCGCTTGTGGCAACTAGACCCTGATCGGCGCGACATTCACAACACCCACGACCTGATTGAGCTGTGGCGACTCTGCGGAACAGAATTCGGGCCCGCCAGCGCCCCTGCCTGGGTCGCTAATCTTGCCGCGGGACACGGACCTGCATTTGTTTACCGTTATCAATCCGGCAACAAGGATGTAGATGGCAACCGCGAGATTCGTGGGGCGATCATGGCACCCGCACCCGAGGACGTGCTGCCGTCCTTGCATGAGATCTTTAGACGGGTTGGCGGGCGTTCGGACGCAGCACTTGTCTAGCCGGCGCAGGCATGAAAATGCCCGCGCGTGGCGCGCCGAGTGGGTGCGGGGAGGCGATCATAGGGTAGTCAGGACAGCTCACAATCGAGTGGGGTAGACTATCCCGTGGCATTTCGTCTGTGGCGCGCAGCTACCTGGGCTGTAGTTGCGCAATGCGTCAGGTCCTGGGATTGACCTTCGCTTGCGAGCGAAGCTTCGCCTTCCGGAAAGTATCCCAATCATCAGGCGCAACTCCGCCTGATTCGTAGGCTTTAAGCGGCGGTATCAACGTCAGTAGGGCGACTCTTGCCGCGGCTTGTCCTAGTACCCGGTTTCGAGACTGATCGGCGGAAATGATTGGTAGTCCGCCGTGAATCGAGTTTGACCGGCCCTCTGAGTAGATTCGGTACACAAGTTCTTCGACAGTCAAAGATGGATTGGAAACCACTACGTCCGTAACGTTTCTTCCGAGTAGGAACGCCAGAAATTCGCTGATGGATTCGCTGCCTGTCCCCCTCGCGAGCGTCACATCTAGAGCAGCCGCATAGTGGATAACGCCGACAGAGTCCTCGCGCGCGTCGCGGCCGAGTCCATAGAACTGCAGCCCGGTAAGCCAAGTTTCCTTAAGGCGCGGGAATTGAGTCACAGCGGAGAGACTATTGGTCATCCGCAGTGCTTGGCCGACCCAAGCAATCTCATCTTGGGCGGTTCCAAGAAAGCTGACTGTTTGTCCAGGTTCACTCGAAGTGTGAGGGTAGAAACTCGATGTGCCCCCAGAAACCCCAAGCCTTTCCGAGAAGCCCGCGCGATATGTGCGGCTTTGAGGATGGAAATCGTCCAAAACCCTAAGATTTGGATATCCCCGCGAATTCGCGAGTAGGTCGAGAAACGCAAGCGCGAGCTTCGTAGCCAAGTGCGCCTTCTCGTAACCCGCGTTGAAGTCTGCTTCAGCAACGCTCGTGACTGCGAGCCACTTATGCGCTCCCAGTTCCTTGAGCATCTCCATCAAATGCTGATCGCGCGGATCGTTGAAAGCGATCTCTTTGCCGATGAATGGTCCTCGCACAAACTTGACCGGTCCAACTTCCAGACTTGGAAGTAATGGGTCGTCGAAAAAGTACACAGGTATGGCGTACTGCCAGTCTGCCCTGCTGCTTCCCAACGATCGAAGCAACTCGGACTTGAATTTCGCAAAGTCGAAAGGGTGGCCATCGGCTGCGTTCGCCGCGGTCTCGGTGACGAGCGCCCTTATGAATTCGCGGTCGAATGATTCTCTGCTAACGCCTAAAGGCAACCAAGTGTTGAAACTGTGCTGTGCTGCCAACTGTGTGGCTTGGTATACGTCATGTTCAACGAAGTGACCTTCGATCATTGCGGGGAATATTGTGCGATTACCCCTGGCCGATTCCAATTGCTCCTTCGGCGGAAGCTGAAAATGATGTCGTAGTTTACTTTCGACGCCCAAGACAAAGATGGCCAAATCGGCATCGGACAGGCCGTCCGTCGATATGGCAATTCCCTTGTTCGATCGCTGTTTGCGCATTTGGTCTCGCGGCTTATTAGAGAAGATACCGTGCCCCCGTCGGTGAAGCTACATGGTTCCTACCGAAGCCGCGGCGCCACATTTCTGACAGGTCGCGGCCCGAACGAGCGGACCGTACGACTTATCCTCCTGCCATTGGACTACGAACTTCTTGAAGTCGGGCGGGTTACTCCAACCGCCATGACTCCAGCTAGAGCCGTACTGGACGGCTCTACCCGATTCGGCTTCACCGCAGTTGGGACACGTTAGAGTGAAGTCGGTGCTGTCAATAATACCCATGCGAACCCCTTTCTGAGCAGTGTTTAGGCTGAGGTAGATAGTCTATCGTTTGTCTGTCGGCGTCCCGTTCTCTATAGGGGCGGCGGGCCGGGCGGGTAGGTCCACCGGCAGCTGCATATCGAGCAGCGTGCAACGAACGTATCGATTGAGGGGGTGGCAGGACCGGAGATGGCGGAGCCCCGCCTATCCGTTTGGATACGCGTTGCTGATGTTCAGCATCACTTTACCTATTACTGCCATTTTGTTGGGCCAATTATTAAGCGTTGGTTCACAGTAAGCGGCAATGGTCGCCCACTTTTTGACGGCGTCGCGCTTCGTCCGAGAGAGGGCGAGTTCAATCTTTCCATACCCGTCCTTGGCCCACACCATCTGATTTCTCGCTAAGGCAGCAAACGCAACCGGGGTGGGGACCTTGAGTTCCCAACCGGCCATGCACGCAGCGGCCTCCAACTTCGGCCCGTACAACTCACACGCCCTCATACCGGCGACGAAAGGGTCGAGTCCCAACGCCTGCTGAACCGCATACGCCATCACCGAATGAAACTCGCTATGGTAGCTTCCTAATTCTCGGGGACTGTTGGTGATCTGCATCAAGCTCATTGATAACTCCCAAAACCCGCATCGCTCATGCTCGTTCGATTTTGCCACGAGCGCCGCGAATTGGCGTAGATGTTGATGCATCGGTGCCTCCCGGCCTCGTCCTTCCAGACCCATCATCCCACCCATCATTTTGGTTGCGACGTAGCGGCGCTTGGTGCTCCGCGGCGACACGACTGGGTTCTGACATGCCTTGATGACGACGGGCTTTGTGGCATGTAATGGCGCGTTCTGACGCGCTATCTTAGTGGCCACACCCTCCGCCAGTTTTGCCCAGCCTGTGGAACAGGCCCCGCCACACGGGGAATGTGGCTCTGCTGATCCCGTACAATCTGTATCGGGTGTAGGGGCCGGGCCGAATCCCGGACTCGCCGTCGCGTGCCCTGCGAGAGCCAAACCGAACGCGATGCTGGCGGGTAAGCCGCAAGCCGTGGCGCAAAGCAAAATGCGCGGCGCGAAAGTTTCGGGTCCTTAGCTCAGTTGGTAGAGCGCCCTCCTTACAAGTGGGCTGTCGGCGGTTCAATCCCGTCAGGACTCACCACATCGGCAGACAGTGCAATCGTGTAATTCCAATTGCACCCCGCCAATTCACAGACCGATCTGCCCATTACAGACCGGATTGCCAGTTTCACGCGGGTGTAGCTCAATGGCAGAGCTGGAGCCTTCCAAGCTCATGACGAGAGTTCGATTCTCTCTACCCGCTCCATATCGACAGTGCCGGGCGCGACCACGCTTTGTCCGGCGTTCGTCACAGCAACACGGAGAGATGGCCGAGCGGCCTAAGGCACTCTCCTGCTAAGGGAGCATGCGAGGAAACTCGCATCGAAGGTTCGACTCCTTCACTTTCCGCCAGCGTTTCAACGCGAGGATGCCCGAGTGGTCGAAGGGGCCGGACTGCAAATCCGGCGGCTCACGCCCAGCGCCAGTTCGAATCTGGCTTCTCGCTCCATTTCGGTCGTGCGCGGCTATAGAGCGCAGTCGTCGATAGCCCGGCGGATCGCCTGTAGCGAGGCGGCGTCGGCCAGCAGCGTGATCAAGCCCGGATGCAACGGCCGTGGCCATTCGTTGAAGGCACACCAGACCCAATCGCATGTCTCCCAATCCAATTGCGGAGTGAACTCATCGGGCACCGTGGCCAAGAAGTTGTGGTACTGAAAACCAGAGTGGTGATTGAATACAAGCAGCGGTGTCAGTTCCACTTCACTGCGATAACCGGCCTCTTCGACGATCTCGCGCCGGACAGCGTCCTCGGGCGCTTCATGCGGGTCAACGGCACCGCCCCATGTGCCCCACGTGAGCGGCTCTAGCGCTTTGGGCCCCCGGCGCGCAATGCATAGGCGCCGCGTGGTGTTGGCCAAGATCAGGCAGCCGGCGGCCTGGCGGCCCCAGAAGCCGGTTTCGTTCAGGGCATCTTTGTGCATGTCGTCATGGGCGCTGCCACGTCCGCCGGCATTGTGCTTTGAAGACATTCGCAATTCTCCTTTTTTTTCTGGCCGGTAGCTCAGATGGCAGAGCACCCGATTCTTAATCGGGAGTGCGTCGGTTCGATGCCGACTCGGCCAACCATTTCCCGCGTGTCGTCCAGCGCATCATCGTGTCCCGGAAACCGCCCAAAGCGGGGAGAAGGGTAGGGTCAGCGCCGAGCCTCTGTAGTGGTGTTAGCGGGGTTGAAGAAGCGCGTCTTATGTTGTGCACAACATAAGACGCGTTATGTCGAGCACCGGATTATGTTGAGCTGGAGCAAGTCGAGGGCGAGATACGCTAAGGACTTGCTCGTTCGAGAGTTTGCTGAACTCAACATAATCAGAGGGTCGCAAGGAAGCTCAGAACAGCGTCGTCCGGCTTGAACCGGCGCCCTTGTATTCCCGCCGGGCTGAGCTTTTCAAGGGCTTGTTGCTTCATGGTGAGATCGGCTTCGACATAGATGTGTGTGGTCTCCAAGCTTTCATGGCCAAGCCAAAGGGCGATGACAGTTGGATCAACGCCGGACTGGAGGAGGTGCATCGCCGTGGAATGTCGGATCACGTGCGGGGAGACCTGCTTGTCCGCCAGGCTGGCACAGTGCTCGCGAGCGCGCATCGTCGCGGTGTCCAATACGAAGGCGATACCATGACGAGTAAGGGGCTGGCCACGAGCGCTTGGGAAGACGGTCGCTTGTGATCCAGAGTCGAGTTCGTTGAACCATCGCCGAAGCACCCGAGCGGTTCGCGCCCAGAGCGGGATCGCGCGCTGCTTTCGGCCCTTGCCCTGGAGCTCAATCGAGGGTGCGGGGTCGAAGCTGATGTGATGCCGACGGATCAGGCTGATTTCGGAGACGCGCGCCCCGGTGTTGTACAGGGTTAGCAGGAGCGCATGATCGCGTCGGCCCGACCACTGGTGTTGATCGGGAGCAGCAAGGATTGCGTCGATCTCTACACGCGTGAGATAGCCTACCAGGCGACGTTCGGCGCGCTTACTTGGGATCGCGAGCACACGAGTGGCCACGGCGAGGCACTGAGGTTCGCGTAGTGCCACGAATCGGAACAATGAGCGCACCGCTGCCAGGCGTGCATTTCGCGAGCGGGCGCCATTGGCGCGATCGCGCTCCAGATGATCAAGGAACTCAAGGATGAACGGGGCGTCGAGATCAGCGATGCCGAGCGCGGTGGGCTCGACATTGAGGCGCTGCTGAGCGAACCGCAGCAACAGACACAACGCGTCGCGATAGGCCGCAACGGTTCGGGGACTGACATTCTTGTGGCGCAGCAGATGATCGAGGAAGAAGGACTGGATCAAGGGGCCGGCTTTGCAGGGCGCGGCGGTCATGATGCATTCTCCAGGCCTACCAAGGCTTCGAAACGAAGTGCGGCCAGATCAAGCAGCCGGGGAGTGGCGCTCAGGTACCAGTAAGTCTCCTGAGGTCGCACGTGACCGAGATAGACGGAAAGTTCGGGGATGCGCGCTTGGACATTCTCGCCGGCGTGATACCAAGCGATTAGGCGACGCACGGCGAAGGTGTGGCGCAGGCAATGCAGCGTGGGCCGTGCTGTACCCTCACGAATTCCGGCACGGCGCACCAGAATGCGGAAGCTATCGGCGCTCGCCTCATACGATTGGGGAGTGCCCCGCTCGGAGACGAAGAATCGGTCACAAAAGTTGTCGTAGCCCAAGCGATGACGCTGTTTCGCGTAGTCCTGCAGTGCCGCGGTGGTAGAAGGGTCCATAGGCACCAAGCGCGACTTGCGAAACTTGGTCTGCAGAACCCGCAGATGAGGGGTCGTGCTGCCAAGATCGACATCGGTCAAGCGCATGNNACAAGTTCTGGGCGTGCTCCATCAGGGCCTTGATTTGTGCTTCGGAGCAGAGAAAAGGGGTACGCCGAACGGCTCCACCTATGAGATGGGCACTTGGAATTTCGGTCTGCGGCACGCTGGCTTGCAGGTGCCTGAGGAAACCTCGCGCGACACTGAGGCGGCGTGCCTGCCCGCCGGGGCCACAGTGCGCTGCGGTGGAGCAGGCCCATTCAAGCGCCGTCTGGGCGCGGATGACGGTGTCGGGCGTCTGGCTCTGGCAGAAGCGCACAAAGTCCCGGAGGAGGCGCTCCTCGGCCAGCATTGCGAAGCCCAGTGCCCTGCGCAGAGCGAGATATGNNGAGCCGCTCTTGAAGTTCGGCGGTGCTCATGGCTTTGCTCCCGGCCACGGCAAGGCAAGCGCGGCGAGTCTGGCGATGTCAAGCTTTGCATAGATGGTGGTGGTCTCGAGCAGACGGTGACCGAGCGTATCGGCGATCTGTTTGAATGGGACTCCCCGGCGCAGCATCTGGGTTGCAGCGGTGTGCCGAAAGACGTGTGCACCCGGCCTGTCGATGCTGACTCCTGCCCGATGGAGAAGACGCTGTGCGATGCAAGTGACTGCGGCAGTCCTGAGCGGACGGTGCCGTGGCGGCCCGGCGCATAGAAACACCCACCGAACATTGGGAATGCTGCCGCGGGCACGTAGGTGCGCCAGGAGGGCTTCAGCCAGTTCCTGCGAGAGCGGGAGCTGACGAGCCGTGGCGCTCTTCCCGGGGCCGATGCGCACGGAACCCCCGGCCCAGTCCAGGTCCTCGAGGGTGAGACGCGCGACCTCGCCAGCGCGCAGACCAAGGCGCGCCATGAGTAGCACCACCGCGTGGTCTCGAAGGCCGTTCGGATTGTTGCTCTCGGCTTGATCGAGCACGCATGCGAGTTGCTCTTCGCTGAGGTAGCGGGGCAGTGTCGCGAGCTTCCACTGCCGAACCGTCGGTACGGCGCCCAGCAGTCCCGGCAGGACCACCCCCGAGGTGAGCAGGAAGCGCAACATCGCGCGTGTCGCCGTGACCGGGCCCCGGCAGGCGCAGGGCTTTAACCGCCCGGCTTCGGTACATACGAACTCCGTTAC
The DNA here is from genome assembly GCA_003153335.1 of Betaproteobacteria bacterium. Taxonomy (GTDB): domain Bacteria; phylum Pseudomonadota; class Gammaproteobacteria; order Burkholderiales; family Casimicrobiaceae; genus PALSA-1005. Next base: position 15,479 of record PLYG01000135.1, read on the forward strand.
CGTCTCGGCCGTCAGTTTCGACCAGTCGAGTTCGCCGTCACCGCCCAGTTTGCCAATGAAACGCCGGGCGTAGCGCAGATAGATCGTGCGCGTACCACCGCTAAGGCCGTGCACCTGCCGGAGGTACTCCTCATAGGACATCAACCAGCGAGAGGCCGGCGTTGTCGGTGCGGTCGAGGAGTGCGGATTGGCAACGCCTCGTTGCCATAGAAACTGGGCCAGCCGGCGCACTGCGCCAACAATTTCGGAGGCACGGCCGCTAATATATCGAGGTGATCGAATGCGATGAAACGAGCAGACGAAGCGTTCAATGACTTGCTCATCGATGTCGGCCACTCCCAATCGTCGCGAGCGCAACCAGCAACCCAGTCGGTCCATCGCCTGAATGTGGCGTCGGATGCCAAGACGTGAATACCCTGCCTTCTCAAGCCACGACAGGTACTCGTCGCAGTAAGGTCCCAGCGGGCCAGCAGTGATGCGTTCGCGGATCTTCGGCCAGATACGTAACGATTCGAGCATGGGGATCTCCTCTGTCGCAGCCACATGGCCGCCGAAGGAGACCCTCCCAGATTATGTTGAGCGCTTCAACACCAGAAACCGGCGCCACGGCTGGATGGTTTCGCGCATCGCTGTTCCGGCTCAACATAATCCGGTGCTCGACATAACGCGTCATTTTGGTGGTGAGGCGCGGATTTGGTTGGTCGAACAGTTCGGCAGCATGTCGGGCGTAGCGATGTTCATGCGCGTGGTCAGAACGGCGGATCGGTTGGCACCAGCGCCGAATCGAGATCACGCTGCGCAATACCCTGCCTGTAGTCGGAGCGCAGCTGCTGCTCGCCGTAGTGGCTCTCCATGGCCGCGATCAGCTGATGGAGAGCGTCGATGAAGTGGGCCGCTGCTGCCGGTGACAGATGGCGTGGCAGGAACAGCACCGGCAGTTCGTCGGGGGTCTGGCATGCCACTCAGCGCGCTTTGCGCGCTGGAGTGCGTGCCTTGGCCTTGCGCGTGGCCCGCTCCTTGGCTTCCTTGAGCCGGTAGCTCTCGCCTTCGAGCGCGACGATTTCGGCGCGGTGCATGAGACGGTCGATGAGAGTGACGACGCAGCCGGCGTTGGGGAACACCTGGGTCCAATCTTCGAAGACTTTGTTGGTGGTGAGCAGAATCGGCCGGTTCAGATAGCGGCGGGTCACCACCTCGAAGAACAGATCGGCGTAGCGCGCGTCGTAGGACAAGTACCCGACTTCGTCGATGGCCAGGACGGTGGGCGTGGTGTAGCGGTGCAGCCGCGAAGTGAGCGCAGTAGTTGATTTCTGGGCGGCGAGATCGTGCAGCATGTCGGAGGCGAGGGTGAAGCGGGCGGTGTGGCCGCGCATGACAGTCTGGTAGGCCAGATTTTTGAGCAACATGGTCTTGCCCAGGCCGTTGTTGCCAATCAGGATCACGTTGGCGGCCTCGGCGATGAAGCCGAGCGAGAACAGTTCGTCGACCAACGGGCGGTCACACTTGGTCGGCCAGGTCCAGTCGAAGTCGGCGACCGGTTTGAAGGTGCCCAGCCGGGCCGCGTCGAGCCGGCGCTGGAGCGAGCGGCGGGCGCGTTCGGCGTCTTCGATATCGAGGACCTGGTTGAACCATGGCTCGTGCATCAGCGTTTCGGCTTGGGCCAGCAGGCCGTAGAGACCGAGTTGGCGCAGGCGCTGGCGGATGGCCTCAAGGGTTGGGTTCGGGGGCATCTTCGGTGTGCTCATCGGGGGTCTCCGGGGTCAGGTGGTCGTACGCCTGCAGGGATTGCGGGCGGACGTTGATCGCGTGCAGGCGCGGATCGTCGGGCAGGACCACCGCAATCGGCGGGCGCTGCCCGCGGGCGTTGGCGTGGGCATCGATGAAGTGGCGCACGGCTCCAAGGTGGGCCGCGTCCTCGGCCAGGGCCGCGGCAATGGCCGCCTCCAGTGCGAGCGCGCCATGGCTGGCGAGCAGCGCCAGCAGCCCCCGGGTGAGCACGCCCAGGTGGGCACCGCGCTCGGCCGCCCGCAGGAAGAGCGCCGGCGCACTGGGGGCGGCGTGATGCAGGCGATCCTGCGCGCGGTGCGCCCGGCCCGCGCGCTTGTGCGCGACCAGGTCGTCGAGGTGGGCCGGGACTTCGATCTGCTGCCCGCGATCGAAGCAGCGCGGGTGGGTCGCCAGCAGAGTTTGGCCGTCAAAGATGCGTACGGTCTCCAGGGTCGCCAGCACGGTGAGCGTGCGCCGCACATGGGAGTGCGGGACCGTGTAGTCGTTCAGGTCGAAGCGCGCATATGGGGTCTTGCCGATGTCGACCGCGATCCGTTCCTCGGTTGGGAACGGATGCGCGGGCAGCGCCAGCAGCCGCGGTTGTTCCTCGGCGAAGACCATGCGCACGGTGCGGGCACGGTCCTCCGGGCAAAGCCGGTCGGCCGCAGTACCCTGACACCAGGCATCGGCTTGTGCGTTCAGGTCGGCCAGGTCAACAAAGCTGCGCGCGGCGAAGAAGGCATCACGCACGAAACGGATGGCCCGCTCCACGCGGCCCTTCTCATTGCCCCGGGCCACGGCCACCGGGCGGGGCTCGAACCGGTAGTGAGCAGCCAGCTCCAGCAGCGTGGGATTGAAGCGGATCGCGTCGCCGGCGCGTTCGAGCACCGCGCTCTTCAGATTGTCGTACAGCAGGACCCGCGGCACAGAATTGAAGGCGAGGAATGCCTCGACATGACCGCGGATGAAGTAGTTCATCGCCGCACCCAGATAGAAGCGCAGGAACAACTGCCGCGAGTACGACAGCACCATCACGAACGCCATCAGGGGCCGCACGGCGCGGCCCACCGTGAGCGTGGAGAAGTGGGCCCAGTCCACTTGTGCCTGATCACCGGGCAAGGTGCGCAGGCGCAAGTACGCCTCGGCGGCCCGCCGTGGGCGCAGCTGCGCCACCAGCGCCCGGAAGTGATCGGGGGCGCCGGGGTAACCGCGCTCCTTCACCATCTGATACAGCCGGCTCGCGCGCAGCGTCGGATATTTGGTCAGCGTCGCGACGATGAACGCGACGTAAGGTGCTGCGATCGACGCTCGCACCGTCATCGGCGCCATCGGCACGTCGGCTTGGGCGAGCACCCGCCGCACGGTGCTGTGATGCACGCGCAATTGGGTGGCAATGGTGCCGATCGGCCAGTGCTCGCTGTGGTGCAGGCGCAGAATCTCGGCTTCCAGCGTCCGGCTGATCATCGTGCTGCCCCGGACTCAGGGACCGCTGCGCAACGGACCCGAGCGCACGAAGGCTGGCAGGGGTCGCCAACAGAAACTGCAGTACGACACTGCCGCCATGGCGCGGCGCAGGGATGGGGACGACAGGAGCGGTGCGACCAACTCGACATCGGGTTCCTCGGTCATAGTGGGGCTGGTCACCACTATGGCCGCGTCGATGCCGGGAACGGAACCCTGATGCGTCACTATCTTCGTTCGGCGTTCACGCCAGACACTTTGCCGGGCGGCATGCATCGAGGCACCGCGGAAGCTCAACTGGTAGCGGACACCGGCACGGCACAGCGATTCGCGCCGGCGGATCTGCGCGCAATCGCCGGTGCAATACTGATTGCCGCGGTCACAGTCGGAACAGATGCGTACCTGTACCGCGCAGCGCGCGCAACTGTAGAGTCGATACGATTGCTGGCTGGCCCCCATGCTCCCCGCACACAGCACTGGACAAAGCTGCGCGCGACTGGCATAAAGGCGAGGCAACCGCGCCCCCGTGCGCGTGCGCAAAAGAAGGCCCGGGGTTCTGCCAAGAATTTGCCCGGGCCTTCGTCTATCCGGCGTCTGCAAACAGGATACCGCGCGATCGCCCTCCGATAGCGATCGATCAAACAGGAAACAGAAGGATTCCGCGCAAAGCGCGGTGAATGGTCTAAACCGTCACGCCGCGTCCAACCCCAAAATCCGGCGCTTCCTCAGCCCCGTCTACAAGTGGCGATGCGACTGGCACCACGATACCGCATCGGCCGAACACGCACCACCTTCCGGCACGCCGCCGGCCGTCACCAACCATCACCGCGCAACAGCGGCCCTTATGCAGGGCGGCCAAGTGCGGTAGTCGCGGGCACCCTTGAACGGTGTCTTCGGCGCGACGGTTGGTAATCACCGCCGAGCGTGCGATCTCTTCCGGTCGTGCCGCCGAAGCATTCGCAAGCGCTCAAGTCATCGCGTGTTGATCGCGGGAGGACGGTATCGCCGCCCACGTTCGCGGAGGCAGGCGAGAAGCGTGATCGAACCATCGCCGAGCCGGCCAATCTCTGCGGTTGCGCCGCCGCTGTATCCGAAGCGTTCCAGTCGCCATGTGCCGAACACGGAAATACAGTATCGCCGTGCCGACTCCGCGCGCAGGCGAAACGTAGAGGGCAGCGCCGAGCCAGCCAACCCAATACCCTGAAGCCCAGCCGCCAACGCGGCACACGGTCAAAGCTGATGAATGCAGACCTTGTCGTCGGTCGCCCGGCGCGCAATCTCGACGAGATTGTCGTGATGGGTGAGCACGATGACCTGCGTCTTGATCGCGAGCTTGGCCAAGGCCGCAAAGCCGGCCCCGGTGCGCACGTTATCCCAATGGACGAAAATATCGTCCGCGATGAAAGGCAGGGCGGTTGCGCTCTCCAGATGCAGTTCGAGTGCGGCCAAGCGCAAAGCCAGATAGAGCTGATCCTCGGTGCCGCTGCTCATGTCGCCCACCGTGATCATGCCGCCGTCCGACCGATGCGCCGTGAGCGCTACCGGGGTGGCCTCGAAGTCCAAGGAGAGCTTGTCGAAGGCGTCGCAGGTCAAGGTCTTGAAGGTGCCGCTGGCAAGCCGCAGCAGCGGGTCCTGTTTCTCTGCGCTGTACTTTTCGACCGCCCACTTCAGGAGCTTGACCCCGAGCGTGATCCGGACATACTCGTCGGCGGCATCGCCCATCGACAATAGAGCGTCTTGGCGCATCGATTCCGCCTTCGCTGCGGTATCCTGCCCGGCGATCTTTTCGAACGCGCCCTCGGCCTGTGTACGCAGCTTGACGGCCTCGTCGCGGCGCTCTTCGGCGGTCTTGCGCGCGGTCTGCGCTTCTTCCAGCCGCAGCGCCAGCAGGGCCGGGTCCTCGCTATCGACTTCGGCCACCAGTCGGTCCAGCGGCAGATTGTCGCCGCCGGTCTGCACGGTCGCCGCCGCGTCCCGCGCCCGCGTCTCGGCGAAGCGGCACGCATCGGCAAGCTGGATGGCAGCCCGCAATTCGTCGCGAGTGGTGGTGTGGGCGATGTCGAGCAACGGGGCGATCTTGGCTGTCCCGCGCGCAATGTCTTCGCCCGCCTTGGCGTTGTCGGCGGTGAACTTGGTGACCTCGCCGGCGAGGCGGGTATGGTCGGTCTCGGCTTGTTGCGCCAAGCGCAGCCCCTCGGACAGGCTGGCGGCGATCTCGGCCGGCGGCAGCGCGGCGATCTCCGGCATGCAGGTGGTGGCCAATAACGTGGCGTCGCGCGTGAAGCGCTCGATTTCCTGTCCCATCGGCCCGGTCCGCCCCTGCAGTTCACGGATGGCGGCGCAGGCGGTCTCCACCTCCTGCAGCATCTCCAGCGCGGTCTGCGCGCCAGCGGTGCCGATGTCGGCCGGGAGGCCGGCGGCGGCGATCCGCTGCGCCCACTTTTCCTGCCACTGCTGCCGCGCCTTGCGCGCCGCCTCGCTCTGTTCGCTCAGGCCCAGTAGCGCGGCGGCGGCCGTCTGCCGTTGCGTCTGCCACCCCTTCAGTTCTGCGCGCAGTCCAATCTGGCGGGCTTCGAACTCACTGGCACGACGGACAAGGGCGGCCAGATCGAGCCCCAGTTCGGTAGCCGATTGCCCGGCATCCGTGAGCGCATCACGCAGCGCAGTCTCGGCGGCGGCGGCGCGGGCCAGCAGGTCGGCCAATTCCGCGCGAGCGCTGGCTTCGTCCTTGGCTGCGGTCAGGGCGGCTTCCCGCTGCTTGATCCATGCCGGGTAGTGTTCCGGGGTCATCCCCGGCAACCCGACCGCTTGCATACAGGCGTCCCACGTCGTGCGCAACGCGGTCAAGGCAGTGGCTTGGGCGGTAAGCTGCTCCTGCAGCACCCCGATTTCGGCTTCCAGCGCCTTGACCTGCGTGTCGAGGGCTTGAGCGTGTTCGATCACCGCCGCGTCGCCATAGCGGCGATCCGCAAGGCTATCGGCAGCAATGACTTCTGCCTCATAGGCGGTGCCATCGGTGGTCGGTGCTTTGCTCCCGGTCCTGAACTCCTGCCACAAGTTGTCGCGCTTGGTACGCTGTCCGGTCAGCGCGATCATGGTGACCGGCTCGGCGTGTCGCCGCGCCTCATCAGCGGCCACATTGAGGCGCGCGACTTCAGCGCGCTTGGCCTGCAGGTTCTCGCTGGCCAAGTCATATCGGGTGGTCAAGCCGTCGCGCGTGGAAACGTTGCGGAAGGCTTCGGCGGTGAGGTGCAGCGGAAACCGCCGCAGGGCGTCGGCGTCGCCAGTCCACGGGGCGAGGCTCGCCAGCGCCACGTCGGCCAGCCGCCACGCGTCGGTGATCTTCTTCTGCGCCTTGGCTTGGGCCTGCGTCAGATCGAGGGCCTTGGCCGCGTCCAATGCCGCCGCAACGGCCGGGGACGGTGCGCTCGCCGGCAGTGCGGCGACGGTCTCGTCGAGGGTCTTGATGGTGGCTTTCTGCCCACTTTCCGCCTTCTCGGCGGCGCCGACTGCGCTGTCCGTAGCTTGACGCGTTCGCAACAACGCTTCGATCTCCGAGCGAACCAGTCGGGTCGGGAGTTTTGCCGCAATCGCCGCCACATCGGATTCGGCCCACCCGATCTGTCGGGCCGAGGCTTGCACCGCCACAATCTTGGCGTCGAGCTGCCCTTGGACGCCCGGCAGGTCGCTGCTGGCCTTTAGGAATTGCGTAACCCGGCCGGCGAGGTTACCAATGGCGGCCCCATGCGCCACCAGTGCTGGGTTGCGCCGTACACTGCCCAAGGCGGCCTTGGCGGCGGCCAGCAACGGGCCTACACGACGCTGGTCGGCCTCGGCGTATGCGATCTCGGATTCGGCATCGTCGAGCGTGCGTTGCGCAGTGGAAGGCAGCGGGGCAGGGTGCCCCAACGCGTCGCGCTCGGCTTGCGCCGCGCGCATCTGCTGCAGTGCGGGCGTGATCCGCTTGATCCGCGCCAAGCGCTCCCGGCGCGCCTCAACCTCCCGGTACTCGTTGATCGCGGCCGTCGCGGCGTTGGTGGCGCTCTCCAGTTCGCGGCGCGCGGTTTGCCACTTGTTGGCGGACACACTGACCTCGCGCAGCAGGGTTTCGGCTTCCTCCATGCGGTTCAGGCCGGCGTAGTACGCGGCGTCGCCACGCTTGCGCTCGCCCCACAGTTGGCGACCCTCCTCCTCTAGTTTGCTGCGGACCTTGTGCAGTCCAGACAGGCCGGCGGCGGCTTGGAACAGCATCTGTCCCACGTCGCCCGAGCTGTTGAGGATTTGTTTGGCTCCCTCGACGAGGCTGTGGTGATTGAGGCCGAAGTTGCGCTCGTAGAAAGCGCGATCACTCCCGCCCAACCACTTGAGCAGATCACCCTCCGAGAGGGGCTCGCCGGCAGCATTCATGAGCGGCTGCTTGTTGCGCTTGAAGCGCTGGAACGACAGGGGCTCGCCACCATTTTCCAGCCGGCCGCCGATGACCAATTCCGTCATCCCATGACGAAAGCCGAGGGTGGTGTTGCGCGGGATGCCGTAGAAGAGGTCAAGGATCGCCTGCAAGGTGGTCGATTTTCCCGCCTCGTTCCCGCCCACGATCAGATGGAGATCGACGGGCGACTTCGGGAAAGTCAGGGTCTTGTCGGCGAACTTGCCGAAACGGGTCAGGTCGAGCTGGGCGAGGCGCATGGTCAGGCTTCCAGAGTGATACGGTCGAGCACACTTGGTGCGATCTCGCGGATGAGGGTGGCGAAGTCGCCGTCCCTGACCGCCCGGAGGGCAGGGACCTCCTGCCGGTAGATGTCGTGCGGCATCTTCGAAAGCAGCACCGCAAACTCCGATTCCAGTGAGGCAAGGAACTCCGGGTCCTTTGCCGCATCGCCCAGCAGCGCCTGCAGTTCGCTCAAGGCGTCGCCGCGCGCCGCGATCACCAAGGCGTCGGTGGCCGGTTCACTGCGGACCTTCACTTTCTCGATCCAGATTTCCTCGCCACCCACGTTAATCGCTTGGGCGGTCAGTTCGGCGCGCAGGAGTTGTTCCTGTCCAAACAGCGCGCCGTGGGCGGCGGACTTGCCGGTCAGAGTGACCCGGCACGCCAGCGGGCGGCCATCGGCATCGTCCAACAGTTGGCGGAACACAACGCCGGCTTGGGCCACCACGTCGTCGCGGGTCTTGGCGGTGCTGATGTCCACTTCCGCCATTTGCCAGCGCAGCACATCGACGAAGATGCGCTGCGGAGGCTGTAATTCGCCGTTCTCGTAGGAAACCAGCATGGCGCCGCGCGGGCCCAGCTCCTGCACGTGCCGACCCTGCAGGTTGCCCGGCATCACGACCCACGGTGCCTCGCAATGAATTTGGTGGAGGTGGATGTGACCGAGGGCGAAGTAGGCGTACCCCTTGTTCTTCAGCTCGTCGAGGCTGCAAGGAGCGTAGTTGCCGTGCGGCGTATTACCCTCCAGCCCGGTATGCAGCATGCCGATGTTCAGGTAGCCGTCGAGTGGGGCAGGGTACTTGGAGAGCAGGTTCTGGGTCGTTTCCGCGTGCTTGAAGCTCTGGCCGTGCACGGCGACGCGCACACCGTCGAGGTCAAACCGGACCGTCTCCGGGGCCTCGCTCGACAAAATGTGGACATTGGGGGTCAAAGGCAGGCTCTTGGTCATCTCGTTGGCGGCATCGTGATTGCCGCGCAGCATGACCACTTGAATCTTGGCCACGTTCAACCGGGCCATCTCCCGGACGAAGAACATGCCGGTATTCGATTCCTTCCACGCGGTGTCGAATACGTCGCCCACCAACAGCAGAAAGGCCGCCTTCTCGGCGATAGTGCGGTCAATCAGGTTGGAAAACGCGCTGCGAGTGGCGGTGCGCATCAGGTCAGGTACCGCATTGTCGTGCGCGGACAGCCCGGATAAGGCACTGTCGATGTGGGTATCTGCGGCGTGGACGAATTTCAGCAAAGTGATACTCCGATTTGGAGAATAATGGGAAAGCGATAGTAACTATACCCGAAAATGGGTACAATAACCATGGATATTTGAGGCACGACCGTCTACCGATTCCCATCCGCTTGACGCTCCGTTCGTGTGGCAATAACGAAGTTCAGAAATGCCCTTGTGGTGAAATTGGTAGACACGCCAGCTTGAGGGGCTGGTGGCCGTAAGGCCGTGCTGGTTCGAGTCCAGTCAAGGGCACCACCATTTGCAGTACCGGGAACTGGCGAAATTGGCAGTCGCATCGGCCTCAAAAGCCGACGGGGAAACCCATCCAAGTTCGACCCTCGGGTTCCCGACCACTATCAATGCGGCGCGCATCGCGCGTCGCGGCACGCATTGGGGAGCTGGCGGAATCGGAGAGACGCCGGGGCCTTAAAAACCTCTGGGGCTTCCACCCCGTCCGAGTTCGAGTCTCGGGCTCCCCACCAACGCAGCGCACGTTACACCGCAATGCCCCCGTAGCTCAGCGGATCAGAGCACTCCGGTCCTAACGGAGGGGCCGCACGTTCGATTCGTGCCGGGGGCACCACGTCGTTCAAAAATGCATGGGCAGTCCCGGTCCGTCACTTTTGACAGTCAGGAAAGCGTAGCGATATAGTGCAAAGCATTGGTGATTGCTAGAATTGCGACGAGCGCCGAAAAGTGATGTGTCGAGGGATTTCGTTGTTGATTTTGCTGGGCGGCGTGGCCTAGAAAGGCGATGGACTATCGAGCGTGGATGTAATCACATAGGAGAAACCGGGTTTACTGCCCAAATACTGCCAGATTCTCTGCAAGCAGCCAGTGCTCGAACTGTTGCGGACGAGTGCTTTTCCGTATGCGTATAATAAACATTATGTTAAATAACTGATTACAAACGAGAAAATAGTAAAAACGTATTACAATACAGTGGATATTGCAGAAATGCAATTTGCAAGCAAGTGGAGGTTCTAAACCGATCAACTGCTATGCGTCCGATGCCGGCCCAGCAGAGGCGCGTTGGAGGACCAAACGCCAGAACCAAATTGCCGCGCCGCCGATTGGTGTTGCATTGTTCCCAAAAGTGGGTATAATTGGCGCTGTGATGATTCTGGTTTGAAAAGATTTCGCCCTAACCGGGCCGCACTACAGCGGCGCTCAGCCAGCGCCAGCCGGTGACCGAAGAGTTCGGAAGCCGTATCGACCAGCAAGGCTCGCGAGCCGAACACCCGATGCGGAAAAAACGGCGTTAGAAACTCGGCACAGGAGGCCCCGGTCCTCCGGTGGGTAAAACCGCGAATGACTGGGAAAGATTTTGATTCGGGTTCGATGGGACCAGCAGGCGAAACGCAGTGGAAAAGCAGGCGCGAAGCCCGGCGCACGAACGAGTAGCGAGTTACCCGAAAGCCTTCTGGCATAAGTAAGGTCCCACCTCGGTGGGGTAGCGAAAGGGAGTGGGGATCGGGAATTCATTCGGTGTATCAGTCTGGACGGGATGCGTCCCCCCAGCCGCACGACGGACTGCACACAAGGGCGCTGGCCTGCCCCCTTCGAACCCGTCCTTTTCAGGGTGAGAGCAACGATGCGACCGTACTACCAGACCCCTGCCCTGCGCGAGCGCGTTCTGCGGCTTGCGCCGCGCAACCGGGCGCGGGTTCGGGCCATGGCCCGTCATGAGGCGGCGCAGGGAGCATCGACGCTGGACTGGAAGCCGGAACTGTATTTTGTCGGTGCGCGCCACTTGCGGCTCTGTGGCTTCAAGGCGGCACCGAGGTAACGATCAATCGCGGGATGGCGCAGTT
>PLYG01000418.1 GCA_003153335.1 Betaproteobacteria bacterium
GATTTTCATCAGCGTCGACTTGCCCGCGCCGTTTTCGCCCAGCACGGCGTGGATCTCGCCTGGCCCTACGCTCAGATCGATCCCGTCGTTCGCGACCACCGACGGATAGACCTTGCGTATGCCGCGCAGCTCCAGGCGCGCAGTCGCGCCGCTCTTATCCATTCCCAACCGTCATGGCTATCCTCCCGTCGCTACCATAACCGAAACCGCGTCCGGACAGATCGTTGGCGACCGTGTAACCCGCTTCGGACGAAAGCGCCGCCGCTTCCGTCGCACGCGTACAGGTGTCGCCAAACACAATCCCCGGCACGGCGCCGATTTCCACGCGCTCGGCGCCGGCCGGCATGGGCCGGATAACCATACTGGATCGGCGCGTCCGGGCAACAACACCCTAGCTTGGCGCACGTGTGTTTCTTGAAATTCGGAACGGACCAGTGGCCGATGCCGGCGCCACACCCGGCGCATCAACCATGCAACCGGCTGCCCCGCGGAAGATTGGCCGCCAGAAACGCCATCTGATCGCTCAGGATAGTGCGATTGCGCAGGATCATGTCTTCCCACAGCGACGGCACGTACGGCGCGTAAATGAGCGGCATCCCGGCTTCCTCGGGCAGACGCGCGCGTTTGCGTTGATTGCACGGTCGGCACGACGCAACGACGTTCATCCAGGCATCCCGGCCACCGCGCGAGAGCGGCACGATGTGCTCGCGCTCCAGCGCGCTGACCGAAAACTGGTCGCCGCAGTACCCGCAAATGCCCCGATCGCGCTGAAAGAGCTTGGAATTCGACAAGCTGGGGACGATATCGAAGGGATTGACCTTGCCCATCCCGGTAACGCCGATAATCGAATTGACGCGGACCTCCGAGCGCATGCCGCTGATGGCGTTATGGCCGCCGTGCAGGATGGCGATCTCCATCCCCGCCTCCCAGAGTACCTGTCCGGTGGCGTAATGCAGCACGGCTTCTTCCAGCGTAAGCCATTCCTGGGGCAGGCCCGAGACGGTCAGTTTAAGAATCTGCAGCATCGAAAGCCCCGCGAAAAACCGTTTTTCCCAGTGCGTTTGTTGGATAAACCGTATCCTTACGCAGTTTTGCGTGCAGATCAAGTGTTATCGGGTTGTTTTTGCGTCATCGATGCAGTCCCTGAGCCCCCTACCAGTCCGGGTCGGATCGATGCGAAAGGGATTGACGCCATCGCGCCGGCTCTGCAAGCTGACGCCCATGCAACGAACTTCACATCCCTTTTCGCTCACGCTCGGTGTCGTCGCGATGCTCCTCGCCGCTCTGTCTCTGCAGGCGACCGCGAGCGTGCTCCGCTGCAAGACACCCGACGGCCGCATCTCGTACCAGGACTCAAGCTGCCCGAATGGCGCACGCGGCGAACCCGTCGATGCGACACCGAATCGGGGCTTCCGCTTTGCCACCGAGCAGGAAATCAACAAGTCACTTCGCCCGCTGCCGGAAGAGCGGCAACGTCCTGTCAGAAACAGCAAGACCAAGGTGCGGCAGGCCATGAATGCCGGCGAACGGCGTTTCATTCTTCCGGGATTGACCGACGCCGAGGTCAGGCAACGAATCGGCACGCCGGACCGCGTTGCGTATAAGTCATCGAATTACGGCAAGAGACCGAGCAAGGACGCCACCCGGCAGTGGGTCTACCTGCCCGCGGTCGACGATCCGCAGACGACGACCACGCTGACCGTCAAGAGTGGCGTGGTGACGCATGTGGAGCGCAAGGTTACGCGTTAACGGTGTGCCTCCGTCTCCCCCGGGAGAGGGACCGAGGGTGAGGGAGGTTGATTTACCGCGTGCCTCAATTGCCCCGCGATACAATGCCGCGTCGGCCGGAACTAAACCCATGCTGAACGCGTCCACATTAATGGTCTTGTTGGTCGGACATGCGGCGTGTAAGAAACGGGCCGCCGGGACGACAAACTCCTTGATTCATTTTCCATGTCTGGCGCAGGACAAATGTTGAGCCCAACCATGCCCACCCACACTGCGGAGCATACCGATGGCTGAATCGGCGAGACACCAGATACCCCTGCTGGATCTGCGCAAGTTTCGCGACCCGCTGTTCACCGCCAAAGGCGAACGCCGCGCGAGCGTCGCGCTGCAGGCGCTCGAGACGCTGTGGATCAACACCGGAACGCTGTGCAATCTGACCTGCCAGAACTGCTACATCGAATCGTCACCCACCAACGATAGTCTGGCTTACATGACGGCGGCGGAGGTGGCGGGCTACCTCGACGAAATCCAGCGCGACGGTTTGCCGACCCGGTTGATCGGATTCACCGGCGGCGAGCCGTTCATGAATTCCGATCTGCTGGCCATGTTGAGCGATGCGCTCGGCCGCGGTTTCGACGTGCTGGTGCTGACCAATGCGATGAAACCGATGGCCAAATGCAAGGATGAATTGCTGGCGCTACGGGCCCGCTATGGCACACGGCTGGCGCTTCGCGTGTCCGTCGACCACTACGGGCAGGCGGTCCATGAGCTCGAACGCGGACGGCGGAGCTGGCGGCCGACGCTGGACGGACTCAAGTGGCTGTCCGCCAACGGCTTTCGGCTGGACGTGGCAACCCGTCGGCTATCGGGCGAGCCCGAAGCCGAGATGCGGGCGGGCTTTGCGCGGTTGTTCGCCGAGCACGACATCGCCATCGACGCGAGCGACCCGGTCCGGCTGATGGTGTTCCCGGAAATGGACGCTACCGTCGATGTCCCCGAAATCACCGAGGCCTGTTGGGGGATCCTGCACAAGTCGCCCGACGACGTGATGTGTTCGTCTTCGCGGATGGTAGTCAAGCGCAAGGGCGCGGACTCGCCGGCAGTGCTCGCCTGCACCTTGCTGCCCTACGACAAGCAGTTCGAGCTCGGCCGCACGTTGGCCGAGGCCGGGAAGACCGTCGCACTGAATCACCCCCATTGCGCCAAGTTCTGCGTCCTGGGCGGGGCGGCCTGCAGCCGCTGATCGATCAAGCCCGCTGGCGGGCTGTCGAAAAGCGTAGCGAGGATGGCCACCGCAGTAGCATTGGGGGTGTCAATTCGAAGAGGTGCCGTCCGCCAACGGCAAATAGCGCACCGCCAGCACGCCGCTGATCGCGGCGATGCGCTCGGTTACATGCGGCGGTACTGCGCTGTCCACGTCGACCAGCGTGTAAGCCATTTCGCCGCGCGACTTGTTGAGCATGTTGTGAATGTTGAGCCTGGCGTGCGCCATCGCGGTGGAAATCTGCCCCAGCATGTTC
>PLYG01000537.1:0-518 GCA_003153335.1 Betaproteobacteria bacterium
TCCAATGGCTGAAGCGCCAGGGCGGGGTCTCCGGCATCGAGCAGCGCAATCAGGCCAAGGCGAAGCTGCTGTACGATGCCATCGATGCCAGTGCACTTTATGAAAGCCGGGTGGCTCCCGCCGACCGCTCGCGTATGAACGTGACTTTTTTTCTGCGGCGCGACGAGCTTACCGGCGTATTTCTCGCGGAGGCCGAAGCCCGCGGATTATCGCAGCTACGGGGCCATCGGGCAGTGGGGGGCGTGCGAGCATCGATCTACAATGCCATGCCGGCCGCCGGCGTGGCGGCACTGATCGAACACATGCGCGATTTCGAACGGCGACATGGATGACACGATGAGCGACAAACTCGAGGAACTGCGAAAACAGATCGACGAAATCGATCAGGAACTGCTGCGGCTGTTCAATGAACGCGCCAGGCTCGCGCAAACCGTGGGCGCGGCCAAGAAGGCGGCGGGTGAAGACGTACTGTTCCGGCCGGAACGCGAAGCGCAAATCCTGGCGCGCCGGCAGGCCGA
>PLYG01000537.1:545-3946 GCA_003153335.1 Betaproteobacteria bacterium
GGTGGTTCCGGTGGAGAACTCGACCGAAGGCGCAGTCGGCCGCACCCTGGACCTGATGCTGGTAACGCCGTTATCGGCATGCGGCGAGGTGCAGTTGGAAGTGCATCAGAATGTGATGAGCCACGCCAAATCCTTTGCCGACATTCTTCGCGTCTATTCGCACTCGCAGTCGCTGGCCCAGTGCAACGGCTGGCTCAACGCACACCTGCCGCGCGCCGAGCGGATTCCCGTGGCAAGCAATGCTGAAGCCGCCAAGCGCGCCGCAGCGGATCCGCGGGCCGCTGCCATTGCCGGTGAAATGGCGGCCCGGATCTACGACGTTCCGGTGCTGGCGCGCCATGTCGAAGATGATCCCAACAATCGGACGCGCTTTCTGGTCATCGGCGCCCAGACGGTGCTGCCTTCCGGCCGCGATCAGACTTCGCTGGTCATGTCCGCGCCCAACCGGCCGGGCGCCGTTCATGCGCTGCTGGCCCCGTTTGCCAAGCACGGAGTGAGCATGACGCGGCTCGAATCCAGACCCTCGCGAATGGGGCGCTGGGAATACTATTTCTTTGTCGATCTGCAGGGCCACGAAAAAGATCCCAAGGTTGCTGCCGCGCTCGCGGAACTGCGCGAGCTCGCCCCGTTTGTAAAGCTGCTCGGATCCTATCCGGCGGCCGCCCACTGACGACGCCCCCACTCCAACGCCAATGAAAATCTCCGACATCACGCCCGACTACATACGCGCCATTTCGCCCTACGTGCCCGGCAAGCCGGTGTCGGATATCGCGCGCGAATTTGGGCTCGACGAGGCGCAAATCATCAAGCTCGCGTCCAACGAAAACCCGCTGGGTCCCAGCCCGAAAGTCGTCGCGGCGATAACGCGCGCGGCCGGCGAACTCACCCGGTATCCCGACGGCAGCGGTTACGATCTGAAAGCCATGCTGGCCGCGCGGTATCGCGTCAGTGCGGACCAGATTGTGCTGGGTAACGGCTCCAACGATATTCTGGAGCTGGTCGCCCACGCGTTCCTGCGCCCTGGCAAGTCGGCGGTCTTTGCACAGCATTCGTTTGCGGTCTACACGCTGGCTACGCAAGCTTTCGGCGCCGCAGGCATCGAGGTTCCAGCCAGGGAATATGGTCACGATCTGGCGGCGATGCGCGCCGCGATTCGCGATGACACCAGCGTGGCATGGCTGGCGAACCCCAACAATCCGACGGGGACCTGGCTGCCGGCTGCCGAGATCAAGGCCTTCATTGCTTCCGTTCCGTCAAATGTTCTGGTGGTCCTCGACGAGGCGTACAACGAATATCTTCTCCCGGAACAACAGGCGGACACTGCGTCGTGGCTGGCCGAGTATCCGCATCTGATTCTTTCCCGCACATTCTCCAAGGCCTACGGACTGGCGGCACTGCGCATCGGCTACGGCCTGATGCATGCCGACGTCGCGGCGATGCTCAACCGCGTGCGGCAGCCATTCAATGTCAATTCACTGGCGCAGGCCGCGGCGATCGCGGCGCTGGAAGACACCGACTATGTCAGGCGAAGCTACGCGCTCAATCGACAGGGAATGCAGCAACTGGAGGCGGGATTCAGGCGGCTCGCCCTGACATTCATTCCTTCGCACGGCAACTTCATTTGCGTAAAGGTTGGCAATGCAGCGAAAATGAACCTGGCGCTGCTGCGGCGGGGCGTCATTGTCCGGCCGGTGGGTAACTACGGGATGCCCGAATTTCTGCGGGTGACCATAGGCACAGCAAAGGAGAACGAGCGCTTTCTCGACGCGCTGGCAGCGGTGCTCCAGGAATGAAGCCCATCGCCAAGCTGGTAGTTATTGGCGTGGGCCTGATCGGCGGCTCGGCGGCTCTGGCGTTGCGCGAGGCCGGGGCGGTCGGTCATGTGACCGGCGTGGGCCGCAGCCGGGGAAACCTCGACGTTGCGCGCCAGTTGGGGATCATCGATGACGCGACCGATGCCTATGCGCTTGCCCTCGAAGTGGCGAATGTCGTCCTGGTCACGACGCCGGTGGCGCAAATGCCTGCCGTGTTTGCCCGCATCGCCCCGCACCTGCAGCCGGGAACCATCGTCACCGATGGGGGCAGCACCAAGCAGGACGTCATCGCCGCGGCACGTATGGCGCTGGGTACGAAGTTTGCCCAGTTCGTCCCCGCGCATCCGATCGCCGGGACCGAGCACACCGGCGCCGGCGCCGCGTTTCCCGAACTGTTCCGTGGCCGGAAGGTCGTGCTGGCGCCCGAGCCCGAAACGGATGCGGCTGCCACGGCAAGCGTCGCGGCAATGTGGGAGGCAATGGGAGCATCGGTATCGATCATGCAGGCCGCGCGTCACGACAGCATTTTCGCCGCAGTGAGTCACCTGCCGCATCTGCTAGCGTTTGCGCTGGTTGAAGAGCTGGCACTGCGGCCTGACGCGCCGGAATATTTCGAGTTTGCCGCCGGCGGCTTTCGCGATTTCACGCGCATTGCCTCCAGTTCGCCGGAAATGTGGCGCGACATCGCCATTGCGAATCGCGAAGCGCTGCTGACCGAGCTCCGCGGCTACCGCAACCAGCTCGAGCGCCTGGAGCGGTTGCTCGCCGCCTCCGATGCCAATGGGCTGAACGCACTGTTTGCCACCGCGCGCGACGCCCGGAACGACTGGCTGGCCCGTCTATCCTAGCACCTGTCCATCTCTTCATGGAATTTCTCGATTTGCCAGCAGTCCATCGCGCCGAAGGCACGATCCGGCTCCCCGGATCGAAGAGCATCACGATTCGCGCCCTGCTGTTGGCCGCATTGGCCGAAGGCAAAACCCGGCTCGAAAGCGTGCTCGAATCGGACGACACGCGGGTGATGCTGGAGGCGCTGCGCTTGCTGGG
Source organism: Betaproteobacteria bacterium (assembly GCA_003153335.1). Taxonomy (GTDB): domain Bacteria; phylum Pseudomonadota; class Gammaproteobacteria; order Burkholderiales; family Casimicrobiaceae; genus PALSA-1005. The sequence goes on from PLYG01000537.1 coordinate 3,407, forward strand.
TGTCAGTTGGAAAAAAGCGGCGCCCGAGGTCTATCTTGTGGATGGCGCTGCAGGACCGTTTCCCGTCAAGCAGGCAGAGTTGTTTGTCGGCAATTCCGGCGCATCGGCCCGCTCCCTGGTCGCGGCCTTGGGCCTGAGCCGCGGGAACTATGGGGTCGACGGCGTGCCGCGGATGCGCGAACGCCCCATACGCGACCTGGTCGACGCGCTGCGGCAGGCCGGGGCGGACATCACTTACGCTGGCGCCGACGGATTTTTCCCGCTACGGATCGGGCCGGGCAACATCAGCGTCGACGAGCCGCTTCGCGTGCGGGGCGACGTTTCCAGCCAGTTTCTTACCGGGCTGTTGCAGGCATTGCCTTTATGCGGCAAACCGGCGGTCGTCGAGGTCGTCGGTGAACTCATCTCCAGGCCCTATATCGAAATCACGCTGAACCTGATGGCGCGGTTTGGGGTCAAGGTCGAGCACCAGGCCTGGGACGCGTTCCGGATACCGGGGGGGCAAGGGTATCAAAGCCCGGGCACTTTGCCGGTCGAGGG
>PLYG01000164.1:0-11929 GCA_003153335.1 Betaproteobacteria bacterium
TTACTTGCGCGATGGCTTGCTGGATGAAGCGGTCCAACACCGTCGGTATCCCCAAGGCTCGGGGCTTCCCGTGTGACTTACGGATTTCCACGCGCCTGACCGGCTGCGGACGATACATACCCGCTTCCAGTTGCGCCCGGATTTCCAGCCAGTGGTAGCGGCGGTACTTGGGCAGTTCATCGACCGTCATACCGTCGATGCCCGGCGCGCCTTTGTTCTGGCGCACTTGCTTCAATGCGCGTTGCAGGTTGGCCCGTTCCAGCACTTGGGCCAGCAACGCTTGGGTCTGAATCGACGCCGGTGGTCCAGACGATCCAGCGACGAGTTCATCCTGCGGCATGGCCGCAGCCTGCGTGAGCAGGTGGTCAGATGCGTTCCCGTCNNTACTATGCCCTCTGCTGACTTCTCCACGGCATTCAGCGTCCGTTGCCAGACGCCCAGCTTCGATCCCCCGAAGCACCGGGGAGATCTCCCGGGGTAAGATACGTTACCTTCCCTGCATAGACGCCGGATTTACAAAATGCACCCCACTACCGCAGATGGAGGACTTCGCGGTCACGTGCCCGCTCGTCCCGGATGCATCACGCCTCATATCCGGTTTTTGTTCATNNTGCGCGGCTTCATCGCGCAGCGTCCGTGTTGATGGATGGGTTAGCCACCGTTTTCGAGACTGCTCTAGTGTTCTGTGCCTTGAGGTACGCCCTCAATTCCTTGCGGTGCCAGTTCGACACTGCCTTTGCCAGCAAAACACCTGAATCGGCGGCTAATTTGGCACGAGTGATAAACGGTTGCAGAGGCTCGGGAGCCATGCCTGGTGCCGACTTGGTAAGACTATGAACAACGGCGTTGCGTTCTTTGCGCCAGTCGTCTATGGCTGCTCCGAGATTGACGTTTCCGTGTTGTGGAATCTTGCCGCTTGCAAGCTTCCGCCATTCAGAAATTAGGTTGGCGAAACTGGTCTTCGTGGTGGCTTTGCTCTTTGGATTGACACCGCAGATGTACGAGAGCAACCGATCTGACAAGATGCTCTCGCAAAGCGTGACGACCTCGAAGTGGAAGTCTTGCTTGCTTGCTGCGTTGATGCGACGCCATGCCTCGGCATAGCTGAGGTACTTTGCGGTGTTTGTCGCCATAGGTTGCTCGCGAGGAAAATTCGTGGATAAGTAAAAGGTGGCTAACGTGATATCACCGGCACCCAAGCCACCGAATAACCTAGCGCTGCGGAATAACCTGGCCACAACGAGACGAGCAAGTCCATGTTGACAAGACCCTTCCGGTTAGGATACTGGACAAACGTCCATGTATTGTACTTCCCGTACCCAAGCGGGCGCTAGAGGGGTAGGATTATGACCCTACGTGCCCTAGCAGTTTGTTGAAATTATCCCCGGATTCTGTCTTCGGGATCGAGGGGAATTACGTTGAGTAGTAAGTCGTACCAACCGAGAGCGGTGATCACGATGCGCGGAGCCGATGTAACCCAGGAAGGTTTGTTCATCGTGAGGCAGACTGCGGATTACGTGCCGGCGAAGCATCCGCTGATCCCGATTCGAGACATTGTCAATGTGGCTCTGCGCGACATGGACGTGCTGTTTGAGTCGATGTATGGCGAGCGTGGCCGGTACTCGGTGCCGCCGGAGTGGTTGTTGCGCGGGCTGGTATTGCAAGCGCTTTATGGAATCCGCAGTGAACGGTTGTTGTGCGAGCAACTGGGCTACAACATGCTGTTCCGCTGGTTTGTCGGATTGGGGATGGAAGATGCAGCGTGGGATCACAGCACTTACACCCAGAATCGCGACCGCCTGATCGAGCATGACACCATCAGGGGCTTGTTCGGACGCGTGATGCAGCAGGCGGCGGACGCCAAGCTGCTCTCGGCCGAGCATTTCAGTGTGGATGGAACGCTGATCCGGGCGTGGGCCTCGCTGAAGAGCTTCGTGCCCAAGGATGGCCCGCCGCCCGACAAGAGCGGCAGCAAGAGCAACCCCGAAGTGGACTTCAAGCGGCAGAAGCGTAGCAATGCCACGCATGCCAGCACCAGCGATCCGGAGTCGCAGCTGTATACCAAGTCGAAGAAAGCCGAGGCGCTGCCGTCTTATATGGGGCATGTGCTGATGGACAATCGCAGCAAGCTTGCGGTGGACGCGCGGCTGACGCAGGCCAACGGTACTGCGGAACGCGCCGCCGCGCTGGAGATGTTGGCGACGGTGCCTGGTGCGCAGCGCAAAACGGTCGGTGCCGACAAGGCTTATGACACTGAGGACTTTGTCCACAGCTGCCGCGAGCGCAACGTGACGCCGCATGTGGCCCAGAACACCTATGAGTACGACACGCGAACCGGCAAACGAGTCAAGCGGGAGAGTCGGATCGATGAGCGCACGACACGGCACGATGGCTACCGGATCAGCCAGGTGACGCGCAAGCTGATTGAGACTCTGTTCGGCGATGGCAAGCAGCACGGGACGACGATCCGTCAAGTCAAACTGCGCGGCTTGCGCAAGGTCAGCGATGTCTTCACCCTGTCCATGCTGGCCGTCAACTTGCGCCGCCTGCCGAAGTTGTTTGCGGCCCAGGCGATGGCTGGCAGCGGATAGACAGGAGAGGTGCGTCCGCAATTGCCATTCGCGTATGAATAATGGCGCGAATGCAGTTGTGGAAGCGCAAATCGCCAAGAGCTTGTACGCCACCGTCCCTCCATCCACAAAAAAGGTCGCCGCCATACCATGCCTGCACTCAAATCACTGACAATTTCAACGAACTGCTAGGGGGCGCCGCGCTTCGCGGGAGGAAACTCGTGCGTTTGGTCTATTTGGATGAAGCCGGGATAGGCAGGGCTTCCCAGGAGCCGGTGGTCATTGTGGCCGGGGTAATAGTGCACGCCGACCGTACGCTCGCATCGGTTGAAGAACATATCGCTGGTATTGTTAAGCGATACATCCCCTCCGATCAACAGCATGGTTTTGTCTTTCACGCCAAGGAACTTTTTAACGGCGGCGGGAATGTCTTCGACAGAACTAAATGGCCACTATACAGACGACTGGAGATCGCCGACGAGTTGGCCAAAATCCCGAACTTGTTTGAACTGCCGGTGGTTTATGGCGATAAGAAACGGAGCAACGTTGTCAGTAACGATCACATGGTCGCATTCGCGCGATGTGCCGTTTGCATCGAGGCATATATGCGTAACGAGTGCGACGACGAAGTTTGTTTGCTTGTCGTGGAGGACAACGCAGAGCACAGAAGCTGGATTCGCGCCGCACAGCAATATCTGCAAAACAGACTCATGGATCCGGTCGACGAAGAAATGTCGAAGGTGCCGCTACTGCCTTTCAGGAAGATACGAGAAGACCCGCTGTTTGCTGGAAAGAGCCCGCTGAGCGTTCTTCAGGTCGCGGATTTTTGCGCGTACGTTTGGAAACGCAAATTAATGAATGACGCGCGTTACGACAGGTTTTGTGACGTGATGGACAATCGGGTTGTTCGGCTAGTTGATGCTGACACCAATCAACCGTTTTGAGAATTCTTGGGTGGCTTACGCACCGGCAGTCAATCCACTAGCGCATGAGCCGGATCAGTTCGTCGCGAATCTCTATAACCATCGGCCTAGTACCATCCAATAGGAGCCATTCATGCTCGATNNCAAAGACATGGCATCCTGTATGCGCCTGGCAGACCTAGGCGGCTCACATCGCAGTTGAATCCGATGTAGCGTCGTTCGGTACTGTCGATTGGTAATTCCTAGTCTCTTAGAGGCGCCAGAACCACGGAAATCGTTGTCTGCGGTAACGAGAACGTGGCCGCTTCTGGAGCAGGCGACGGCAATTACTTGATCGGATGTTTCCGGCAACATCACGTTTCGCAAGCGGGTAAGGCTGTGACCGGCGTTGATGATGGCTTGGCCTACACCATCAGGAACGTTGTTGTCGGTAAAAAATGGAATTACAACGCGCTCCACAGCTTAGGCTGCCGAGCGTAGATCGTAGGCTAGAGCAGCCTTAACGTCCTCTTCAGTTAAATCCGGATATTCCTTGATGATTTGCTTATGGCTATAGCCAGCGGCGGCAAATTGTTTAATCGCCTGTACCGGAATACGAGTACCAGCAACTACGGGCGCGTTGTGATTGATGAACCGGTTGCGTTCAATGTGACCAATCTTTGCCTTGTCACGCTGATTTAGCTTTGCAACATTATTCTGGGTATCAACGATCACCGCTTCGAGGACGACTGGCAGTATGTATTGGCCGCTGATGATTTCTTGCGGCAAATCAGTGCCAGGTTCTTGCCAAACAACCTTCCTTTTTACGACCCAAAGCCGAGTGCCAATCCAGCGATCCTCATCAGCAAGTTTCCCAAGTTTCACTTTCACTTCGCGAAGATGCTGGAGAGAAACACCGAACTGATTGCGAAGAAGATTTAAAACGCGCAAAGAAACAATGTCCAAGAACGAATAGACGCGACTAAACGCCACGCGACGATTCTGCTCGGCATAGTTGGGGCTGTAGAACCCTTGCCTATCCCAATATCGCAATTGGGTGGAAGTAATCCCAGTCAGGCGGGATGTCTGTTCTTCGCTAAAGGCAGCTACTACGTTTTGGAGTGCGCTCATTTTCAGCCCCCCGCTTTACGGGACTTGGATTTTGGCTTCGGTTTCACCATACTACCCAATATGACATCGAAAATACGGCCAAATTCCCCATCGCTTACGCCCGCAACCCCTAGTTTACGCGCTTCTTCGACGAATCGTTGAGACTGTTCTTTGTTATCGGGCGGCTTTGGGCTTTTTCGGTTTCCAGTGCCACGCATCGGACGGCCTCTCACGCAATAACTGTTTGATAGGTGAGCCGCTTGCCCTTGGCGCCAAGCAGCGGATTCACGGCACGGTCGAAATCATCGACGCCTTGCGAGACGCGATTGCTGAATCGGAAATCGAATTCGGTGACATACCGCTGCAGGTGCGCTTCGGATACATGATGGTACGTGCCGACGATGCCACGCTTAAGAATGGCAAAATAAGATTCGACGGTGTTGCTATGCGCGGTGCGGCCCTTGACCTCGGATGCCTTCGCATACTGGCCCTGAGTGTGATTGACCCACTCGTGATGCGCAAATTGTTTGCCGATGGCTCGATAGTGACCGGCGCCATCGGTCATCAAGTGAGTGTCTTGGGCGATGTTCGCCAGCAGGATCGGCCTAAGGTTGTCGCCGTCAACGTTCGCAACATGGAACGAACGGGTCTTACCTTCGCGGGAAACGAGGGAGACAACCTCGGCGCGATAGTGACCAGTGTTTATTTTCTCGACGCCTTTGCGCGGGACCATAAAGGTTTCGTCGGCTTCAACAATGGAACCGCCGCCACCAAGCAAGTCGGCTTCATCGCCCATCGCTTCGCGCACTCGATGCATCATGAACCATGCGCTTTTGAGAGTGATTCCGAGAGTGCGATGCATCTGGTTCGCGCTGATGCCCTTCTTGCTCGACGCCATGANNCTCGAAGATGGTTCCGATCTTGACGGTGAAAGGCTTGCGGCAGTCGTAGCACTTGTACGCGCCGATGCGAGTGCTGTTGCCTTCCATCTTGCGATTGCGCTCTACGCCGCCGCAATGCGGGCACACTGTGCCGCGCTTCCAAATACGTGCTTCAACGAATGCGTAAGCGGCTTCTTCGTTGTGAAAGTAGGCTTCGGTAAGGATCGATTTCGCCATGCCTGTCTCCTAATGTGAAGCCAGTATGGGAGATTAAAGTGGGTACGTCAAGTATAATATATGTACAAACGTACATGCGTAACCAACCCGACAAAACCCGCACCCCACGCCTGCTACAAACTTGGCAACTTCCCGGCCAACCAGGACAGCGAGTCCGGCTATTTCGCCGCAGTGTACGGCTGCCCCTACGCCGTGTAANNCACCTCTTCGCCCTCGACCCGAACCGGATAGGAAGCAATGTCCTTCCCCGCCGGCTGGCACAGCACCCGCCCATCGCGAATATCGAAGCGCGCGCCGTGCAGCGGACATTCGATTTCGTAGCCTTCCAGGTAGCCGTCGGACAGGAACGCTTCGGCGTGGGTGCACAGGTTGCTGGTGCAGTACACCTTGCCTTCGACTTTGTACAAGGCCAGCGGCTTGCCCGCCGCGCCCGTTTCCAGCGGTGCATCATCGGAGATGTCAGTCAGCATCGCGAGCTTGTGCCAGGTCATCGGGGTTTCGCTATATCGGATAAAGGATGGAGTCGGGGATGAGCGCGCTGTCGAAAATGCACAGCCGTTCCTTGAACTTCAGGCGCCCGTCATTGCGGACGATGCGATCGAGATAGCGGCCCGCGCTGAAGAGTTCCGGGAGTTCATTGTCGCGGACACGGACGACCATGTAGTTCGCCTCAGCCGCGAGCAGGCAGTCGTCGCCGATCCACACGCGCGGCCAGCCGATAACGTGTCGCGTCGTGTAGGGAATATGAAACAGCGTCTGCGTCACCGCGTAGATGCGGTCGCGCAGAATGTCCTTGCTCCCGAACGCCATGGTCGCGTGCGGCAATCCGCGGTCGTGATTCTCGCGTGGCTGCAGCTTGTACACGCAGTCGTCGGTGAACAACTCCAGCCAGGCGTCGAACCGGCGTTCGTCCAGGCACGCCGCGTATTCGGCGTTGAGGTCGGCGATGGCCATCCGCACTTCGGTGGTCAGTCCGGCCATCATATTTCCATCACGCGTCGCCAGTAGAAAATGCGTTCGAGTTCGCGGGCGTAGACCTGGGCGTCGGTGTTGGCGTGGAGGGGTACATTGGCGAGAGAATTGCCGGGCCAGATAGACTTGGGTAAGTGTCCGATCAATACGCTTGTACGACTAGCGCCCGCGCAACTTGAAGCGCTGAATCTTTCCGGTTGCGGTCTTGGGCAGTTCGTTGATGAACTCGATCCAGCGCGGGTATTTGTACAGGGCCAGCTTGGCCTTCACGTGCGCCTGCAATTCTTCGGCGAGCGCCGGTGATGGAGTAAACCCGGACTGCAGCACGACAAACGCCTTGGGTTTGGCGAGCTTTGCTTCGTCGTCATGGCCAACGACGCCGGCTTCGAGCACCGCCGGGTGGGTGATCAGCGCCGACTCGACTTCGACCGGCGAGACATAAATGCCGCCGACCTTGAGCATGTCGTCGCTGCGGCCGGCATAGACGTAGTAGCCGTCGGCGTCGACCGAGTACTTGTCGCCCGACCGCGTCCACCAGCCCTGGAAAGTCGCGCGGGTTTTGTCGCGCTGGTTCCAGTATTCCTTGGCGGCGCTGGGGCCGCCGATCCACAAGTCGCCGATCTCTCCAGCCGGAGTCGGATTCCCCGCCTCGTCGGTGAGCTTGATGTCATAGCCGGCTACCGGTTTGCCGGTCGTCCCGTATCTCACTTCGTCGGGGCGATTCGACAAAAAGATGTGCAGCATTTCGGTCGAGCCGATGCCATCCAGGATATCGGCGCCGAAGTGCGCGCTCCAGCGCTTGCCCAGGCCTTCGGGCAGCGCCTCGCCGGCGGAAGTGCAGCGGCGCAGATTCATCTCTTCCGGCCGCGGCAGATCGGGCGAAGCGAGCATCGCCGCATACAGCGTCGGCACCGCATAAAAGATGGTCGGCTTGTGTTCGCGCAACCGCTTGAACACCGCGGCGGGTGTCGGGCGCTCGGCCATCAGGATGGTCGTCGCGCCGACCGCCAGCGGAAAGGTCAGGCCGTTGCCCAGACCGTAGGCAAAGAACAGTTTTGCCGCCGAAAACACGACATCGGATTCGACGATACCCAGGATCGGCTTGCCATACAGTTCGGCGGTTGCGTCGAGGCTGGTGTGGACGTGCACGGTGCCCTTGGGCGCGCCGGTCGAGCCGGACGAATAGAGCCAGAAGCAGGCTTCGTCGGCGCAGGTGGGTACGGCTTCAAACTGGTCTGCACTCTTTGCCAGCAGATCGGACAGCAGCGTATTGCCGTGCACATCTTGCCCGCTCACAATCACGTGCTTCAGATCGGGCAGCTTGCCCAGCAACGGCGCAATCGTCGGCAGCAGCGCCTCGGACACCAGCAATGCGATGGCCCGCGAGTCGTGCAGCATGTACTCATAATCGGCCGTCGTCAGCAGCGTGTTTGCCGCCACCGGAATGATGCCGGCCTTGATTGCGCCCAGAAAGGCCGCCGGAAAATCGATGGTGTCGAGAAGGGCCAGCAGCACGCGTTGTTCGCGTTGTAGCCCCAATCCGGTCAGCGCGTTCGCGCAGCGATCAACGCGCCTTGCCAGATCGTCATACGTGTAGCGCCCGCCATCGTCGATGTAGGCGATCTTGCCGCCGCGGCCGGCAGCGAGATTGCGGCCAAGCAGGTCTTGCGCCGCATTGTAAACGTGTTCCCCGGGCCGGCTTTGCCGTGCCGCAGTCGATTGTGCACTCATCGCTTTGTTCCTCCGTTTGGCAGTTCAGAGTTGCTGCGCCAGCATCGATTCTTCCACCGTGCTTAGCCATTCGCCCGCCCAGGGAACCGCCTCGTCCTCCGGCAGCGTGCCGGTACTCGCGTCGTGGCAAAACACCTCCCCCAGACGCGTCGCGCCGAGCTGGCTCAGGATCGCGTCAAAGCGCTTGCCGCCGTTGGCAAAGGTCTGTGCGTAAGTCATGTCGCCGAGCGAAATGACGCCATAGCGAACGTGCCGCAGATCGGGTTTTTGCTCGCCGAGCAGCTTGTAGAAGTCACGGGCGTTGTCGGGAACGTCGCCCTGCCCGTACGTCGACGAGCAGATCAGGAAAACTGCATCGTCGTCGAACACGGCCGGCGTGAGCCGGTCCATGTCCAGCGCTTCGATCCGCGCCCGGTCGTCGAACGAGAGTTCGATTTCCTCGGCGATGCGCTCGGCATTGCCGGTCATGGTGCCGACCAGAATCTTGACCGCGGGTAGCTCAGTGCGCATGTCCGGTTGCTTGCAAAAAATCAATTAGGTACTATAATGCATCATTATCCTAATTTTTGCAATATACTGCATGAACGCAAGCGCAGCCCGGGAACGCCAGAATCTGGAATCCGAGTCCAGCTCCGCCTTGGCCGCGATGGGTCAGCGCGTCCGCGAGTTGCGCGCCGGCCTCGGGATGACGAGGAAGGAACTGGCCGCGGCCTCCGCCGTCTCCGAGCGGTATGTGGCGGAAGTGGAGCTCGGCCGAGGCAATGTTTCGGTGTTGATCTTGCGCCAGCTCGCCGACGCGTTGCGGGTGAGTCCGGCCATGCTGCTCAGCGTTCCGGACGCCGCCGCTGACGACCGCGCGGCGTTGGTGCGGCTGGTCGAACAGGCCCCCGCCGCTGCCCTGCCGCGATTGCGGCGGCTGTTGGAAAAGACTTTCGTCGCCGACGAGGCCACGCGCAATCGACGGATCGCGCTGATCGGTTTGCGCGGTGCCGGCAAGTCGACGCTGGGGCGACAACTCGCCAGGCAGGCACGCGTGCCGTTCATCGAACTGGACCTGGAAATCGAGCGCGCGGCAGGCACGCCGTTATCGGAAATCTTTTTGCTTTACGGCCAACCCGGCTATCGGCGCTATGAGCGCGAATGCCTGGAGCGCGTATTGTCGGCACACCCGTCATTCGTGCTTGCGGCCGGCGGGAGCATCGTGTCCGAGCCTTCCATCTACGAATTGTTGCTGCAACGCTGCCGTACCGTGTGGTTGCAGGCCAGGCCGGAAGAACACATGGCGCGCGTCGTCGAGCAGGGTGACATGCGGCCGATGGCAGGCCAGGCGCAGGCAATGAACGATCTGCGGCGGATTCTCGCCAGCCGCAACGTACTGTACGCCCGCGCCGATGCCACATTGAACACGGCGGGCCAAACCGCTGCGCAAAGCCTCAAGGCATTGCGCGCGCTGTGCCTGCCTTCGCCCGAAAAAACACCGCACGCCGAGGAGATTCCGGCATGAACGCGATCGATCCGCAAGTCGAACGTCCCCCTGTCGTCAGTTTCGATACCGAACCCGGCCGCTATCGCCATTGGCGGCTCTCTGTCGCGGGTCAGGTGGCGACACTGACCATGGATGTCGATGAGGACGGCGGTCTCGTCCCCGGCTATAAGCTCAAGCTCAATTCATACGACCTGGGCGTGGACATCGAGCTGTTCGACGCGCTGAACCGTATCCGCTTCGAGCAGCCGCAGGTGCAGAGCGTGATCGTCACCAGCGCCAAAGAGCGCGTGTTCTGCGCGGGCGCCAACATCGCGATGTTGGGCCTCTCCACCCACGCGTGGAAGGTCAACTTCTGCANNTCATGCTGGTGGACGACCGCCGCTCCGCGGTCGCGCTGCCCGAGACACCGCTGCTGGCGGTGCTGCCGGGCACCGGCGGGCTGACGCGCCTGACCGACAAACGCCGGGTGCGCCGCGATCACGCCGACCTGTTCTGCACCACCAGCGAAGGCATACGCGGCCAGCGCGCCGTGGACTGGAAGCTGGTCGACCGACTCGCCAAGCCCGCGCAGTTCAAGGATGTCGTGCAGCAGCGGGCGACGGCGATTGTGGAGCAGGCGGACGCGGGCGACGCCAGTCGACGGCGCGATCCTGGCCTGAAGGGAATCCAGCTCCGCCCGCTCATGCGCAGCATCGACGACGCTGGGCTGCATTACGACAACGTCGACGTCCTTATCGACCGCGGCGCACGCACCGCCGCGATCACGGTTCGCGCGCCAGGTGCCGATCCCGCGCCCACCGCCACCGCCGCGCTCGCGCTGGGCGACGAGTGGTATCCGCTCAAGCTCGCGCGCGAACTCGACGACGCGATCCTGCGGCTGCGCACCAACGAGTTGACCATCGGCACGTGGATCCTCAAGACCGCGGGCGATGCCCGGCATGTATTGGCCCAGGATGCGTTTCTCGCCACCAACGCCGACCACTGGTTCGTGCGCGCCACGATCGGCTATCTGCGCCGGACGCTGAACCGGCTGGAAGTGTCATCGCGCAGCCTGTTTGCCATTATCGAGCCGGGGACCTGTTTTGCAGGGACATTGTGCGAGCTGGCGCTCGCGGCCGATCGGTCGTACATGCTCGACCCTGGCACGCCGGGCGCGTCCGACGCGCCAAGCATCGTGCTGTCCGAAGCCAACTTCGGCCTGTATGCGACGCTGACCGGACAGACGCGGCTCAAGGACCGCTTTCACATGGACGCGGCGCACGCAGCCAGACTGGAGTCGCATGCGGGCAGCCCGCTCGACGCCGCGCAGGCGCTCGAACTTGGGCTCGTCACCGCGACGCCAGACGACATCGACTGGGACGACGAAGTGCGCATCGCCATCGAGGAACGCGCCTCGCTCTCTCCCGACGCACTGACCGGCATGGAGGCGAGCCTGCGCTTCGGCGGCGCGGAGACGATGGAAACGAAGATCTTCGGCCGGCTCACCGCCTGGCAGAACTGGATTTTCATCCGCCCGAACGCCGTCGGCAAGGCCGGTGCCCTCAAGGTCTACGGCACCGGCAACAAGGCCAAGTTCGATTGGGAGCGCGTTTAGTGCAACGGCTCAATGATTCACGGAGCAAGGAGATCCTCTCACTGTCGAACGTAATTGTTGGCGGATGTCAGCGTCGTTGTTGTAGTTTCTCCCGCAAGCAATGAACCAAAAGGAAGCACCATGAGCAGCAGCAGCCCCATCGACTACAGCCAGAAAATCCCCAACAACGTCGACCTCAACACCGACCGCACGTTGCAGCGCGCGCTGGAGCATTGGCAGCCGTCATTCCTGGACTGGTGGCGCGACATGGGTCCGGAGGAATCGCGGGCACTCGATGTTTATCTGCGCACCGCCGTGGGGGTCGACGCGTCCGGCTGGGCGCAGTTCGATTACGTCAAGATGCCCGACTATCGCTGGGGCATTTTTCTGAATCCAAAAGAGGAAGGCCGCAAGATCGGCTTTGGCGCGCACAAGGGCGAGCCGGCGTGGCAGGAAGTGCCGGGCGA
>PLYG01000164.1:11997-14126 GCA_003153335.1 Betaproteobacteria bacterium
GCGCATCCTGGGCGCCTTCAACGAACGCACGCCGGACTGGCTGTCGTTTTTCTTTTTCACGTTTTTCACCGACCGCGACGGTAAGTTCCAGCTCTCGGCCCTGGCCGAATCGGCGTTCGACCCGCTCGCCCGGACCACGCGTTTCATGCTCACCGAGGAAGCGCATCACATGTTTGTCGGCGACACGGGCATCAGCCGGGTCCTGCAGCGCACCGCCGAAATCATGGCGCGCGACAAGATCGACGACCCGGCGCAGGTCCGCGCCCGCGGCGTGATCGACCTGCCGACCATGCAGCGCTATCTGAACTTCCATTTCAGCGTCACGCTGGACCTGTTCGGCTCCGAGGTGTCGTCCAATGCGGCGACGTTCTATACCTCGGGTCTCAAGGGCCGCTTCATGGAAGAGCGGATCGACGATGACCACCAGCTCCTCCACACCGAGTACAAAGTCTCCGAGGTCGACAACGACGGCATCGTCGAGCGCGGCGCCTCGGCGGTCACGGCCGTGAACGAGCGCCTGCGCGACGACTACATCAATGAAGTCCGCCACGGCATCACCCGCTGGAACAAGACGATCGAGCGCGCCGGCGTCGACTTCAGGTTGCAGTTGCCGCACAAGGGCTTTAACCGCCGGATCGGCAACTTCAGCGGCACCCGGGTCGCGCCCGACGGGACGGTCATCACCGAGGCGCAGTGGAGCGCCCGCCACCACGAGTGGCTTCCGACCGAGGCAGACCGGGCCTACGTGATTTCGCGGATGGGGCGCGTCGCCGAGCCGGGCAAATTCGCCAACTGGATCGCGCCGCCCGCGCGCGGAATCAACAACCAGCCGATCGACTTCGAGTACGTGCGGTTCAACTGAGGCAGGCTTGCACGGGGCGGGGCGCCGCCAGACCAGCCGTTTTCGGACCTGACAAAAATGACTGAAAAAACCTCTTGAAATCCGTCCGGCCGCCTCTAAGTATGGGTTGCCCGGGCGCATTTGGCGCCTGCAGGAAATTTCTACTGAGAGGATTGCCATGACTGCATTTGTTCGCACCAACGGGTACGCGGTATCCCCGCGCGCCATCCTGAACGACCCGTGGTTGAGCCAGCTCTTTGCCGATGCGCCCGCGCGCACCGCAGAAGCTGAAATTCGGCTGGACGTCGAAGAAACGCCTGACTCGTATCTGGTCCGCGCCGACCTGCCAGGCGTCCCCAAAGACCAGATCCAGGTCGAAATCAACGAGGACGTGGTCAAGATCACTGTCGAGTACAAGCGCGAATCGACGAGCGACGCCAAGGCGCTGCGCATCGAACGCGCCAGCGGCAGCGCGACGCGCTCCATCCGCCTGCCCGTAGCGGTCGACGCCGCAAAGGCCGACGCCAAACACGTTGACGGCGTGCTGCAACTGACGCTGCCCAAGCAAGCGCCCAGCACCAAGCGCCTGACCATCAACTAATTGCGTTTTTTGAGGGTACTTCAGCCCGCCCCCAAGGCGGGCTTTTTTACGCGCGCTTGGCGGACCTGGGCACGGCGCGTTGCGCGAGTGCCGCGCGCAGATACCGTCCGGTGTAGCTGAACTTGTTCGCGGCGACAGTTTCCGGCGAGCCTTCGACGATGATCTTCCCGCCCCCGTCGCCGCCCTCCGGCCCGAGGTCTACCACCCAGTCGGCGGTCTTGATGACATCGAGGTTGTGCTCGATCACGACCACGGTGTTCCCGTGATCGCGCAAGCGGTGCAGCACGGTCAGCAGCAGATCGATGTCGTGGAAATGCAGCCCTGTGGTCGGCTCGTCAAGAATGTAGAGCGTGCGGCCGGTGTCGCGCTTGGAGAGTTCGAGCGCGAGCTTCACGCGTTGCGCTTCGCCGCCGGATAGCGTGGTCGCCGACTGGCCCAGCGTGATATAGCCCAGGCCCACATCGAGCAGCGTGTGCAGCTTTCTTGCCACGACCGGCACCGGCTCGAAAAACGCATAGGCCTGCTCGACGGTCATCGCCAGCACGCCGTGGATGTTCTTGCCCTTGTACTGGACTTCCAGCGTCTCGCGGTTGTAGCGCTGGGCGTGGCAGACGTCGCACGACACGTACACATCGGGCAGGAAGTGCATTTCCACTTTGATCAGTCCGTCGCCCTGGCAGGCTTCGC
>PLYG01000261.1 GCA_003153335.1 Betaproteobacteria bacterium
AAACCGGCGCGAGAGACAAAGTCCTTCTTTTGTTCTTCGATAGTCATGCCGCGCGCTGCCGCCATCGCCCGGCCGATACCTGCGGCACCCGCCGTGATCAACACCCGCTGGTTTTGCATCGATGTATCCATATCGCCTCCCTCCCCTCCGTGCCGCACACTGCCTACGGCGCTGCCCGCGGCAGCCGCGCCGCTTCGATTTCGGGCTGGCGCAGTTGCGCGGCCAGCTTGTCGAGCACCCCATTGACGTATTTGTGACCATCGGTGCCGCCGAAGACCTTGGCCAGCTCGACTGCCTCGTTGATGATGACCCGGTAGGGCGTTTCGATCATCGCCTGCAATTCGAAGGCGCCGATCAGCAGGATCGCATGCTCGATCGGGCTGAGGGCCGCGGGCGCGCGGTCGAGATAGCGGGCGAGCAACGCGTCGAGTTCGGGACGCGCGGCAACCGTTCCCGCCCATAGGCGCTCGAACATCGCGCGGTCGCCGCGGCCGAAGCCTTCGCTCTCCGCTACCTGGCACGCCACCTCGCGCGGCTCCCCTCCGGTGAGCAGCCATTGGTACAGACCCTGCACGGCGAATTCGCGGGCGCGCCGCCGCGGCGAGCGGTTACTTTTCATATTCGGCGATCGCCATGCTCAGGTTCGCCATTTCCAGCGCGGCAAGCACCGCTTCGTAACCCTTTTGCTCGGCGCGCATCAATGCCTGCTCGTCGGTTTCGGTGGTCAGTATGCCGTTGCCTACGGCCACGCCGAATTCCAGCGCGACGCTCGAGATGCCGGCCGCCGATTCATTGGCGACAATCTCGAAGTGATAGGTCTCGCCACGGATCACGGCACCAAGTGCGACCAGCGCCTGAAACTTGCCGGTTTGCGCCAGGTACTGCAGCGCCAGCGGCGTTTCCAGTGCGCCGGGCACCGTGACCAGCAGCACCGACGTGTCGGGGACGCCCTGTTCGCGCAATGCCAGATACGCACCCTTGAGCAGGTTGTCGCCAATCGGCGCGTTAAAGCGCGAAAGCACAATGCCAACCTTCTTGCCGGCGCCATTGAAGTTCGGAGGAAGCGGGGTAATTGCCATGGCTGAAACTCTTTGCTGTACTCAGTGGTCGCGGGCCATCAGGCCTGCCCGGGCGAAACAAAACCGGTGATCTCGAGATCGAATCCGGACATGCTGGGCATCTTGCGCGGCCGCGCCAGCAGCTTCATCCTGCCGACGCCCAAGTCGCGCAGAATTTGCGAGCCGATTCCGTACGTGCGCAAGTCCATTTTCGCCGGCGGCGCCACTTCGGCGCTGAGCGCGCGACTGCGCAGGTCCGCGGCGGACTCGGGTCGATGCAGCAGCACCATCACGCCGCGCTCGGCAGCCTGCAACGCTGCCAATGCCGCATCGATGCTCCAGGCATGAGTGCGCGCATCGGTGTCGAGCATATCGATGGCCGACAGCGGTTCGTGCACGCGCACCAGTGTTTCCTGCTCGGGCACGATAGTCCCCTTGACCAGCACCAGGTGCGTAGCGTCAGTGAGCTTGTCGCGAAAAACAATCATCTCGAACCGGCCGCGCGCGGTCTGGATGGGACGGTTGCCGACACGCTCGACCAGCCGTTCGGTCTGTCCGCGGTAGTGAATCAGATCGGCGATGGCGCCGATCTTGAGTCCATGGGCGCCGGCGAACTCGATCAGGTCCGGCAGCCGCGCCATCGTGCCGTCATCCTTCAGAATTTCGCAGATCACCGCGGCTGGGATCAGCCCTGCCATCTGGGTCAGATCGCAGCCGGCCTCGGTATGCCCCGCCCGCACCAATACCCCGCCCTCCTGGGCCATGATCGGAAAGATGTGCCCCGGCTGGACGATATCGGCGGCCCGTGCATTCTTTGCGACCGCGGCCTGCACGGTGCGAGCCCGATCGGCGGCCGAGATGCCGGTGGTGACGCCCGCTGCGGCTTCGATGGAGACCGTGAAGTTGGTCCCGTGCGTGGACTGGTTGTAGTTCGCCATCAGCGGCAGGTTGAGCCGCCGGCACCGTTCTTCGGTGAGCGTCAGGCAGATCAGCCCGCGGCCGTATCTGGCCATGAAGTTGATCGCCTCGGGCGTGACGAATTCCGCCGCCAGCACCAGATCGCCCTCGTTTTCCCGATCTTCCTCATCGACCAGTACGACCATGCGGCCGGCTTTGAGCTCGGAGACGATTTCCGCTATCGGGGTAAGAGCCATGGTAAAGAGCGATGGGTAACGAAGTAATCCGGCATTTTACCCTACGCGCGCCCGGGGCTCGTGCTCCCTCTCGCCGCCCGCGCACGTGATCCAATGCCAGACGCCGCAGGATGGATCGAGCGCAGCGATACCCTACGCAATATCCGACGCGCCACGCGAGCGCGTCGCTCAACCGAAAAGTTTGACCGTTTCGCGGTAAAGCGGATGGGCGGGATCGGCCAGGCAGTCGACCGCGCTGAAGTGATGACAACCCGGCAACAGCATCGGGCCGGTGCTGCCTTCGGGGCTGACCTGGACCCAAGCCTCCCATTGCAGCTGCGATTGCCGCAGGAACTCCGAAGTCTCGATCGCCCCGACCGCCAGCAACAGCGGCGCGCGCACGACAGGTTGCATCCGAACCGGACTCCACGCGGCGGCACTTTCGAGGCCGAGGTGCAGATCCGGATTGAGCGACGTGTAGATGAGCGGCTCCAGATCGAACACGCCGCTCACGCTGACTCCCCCCTTGATAACGCCGGGGTCCACGCCGTCCTGGTGCCAGTCGGTCGCATGCAGCATCGCGACCAGATGGCCGCCCGCCGAATGGCCGCTGATCACGATCTTCTGCGCGGCCAGCCCTTTCGCCGCGCCGTTCTTCGCCAGCCACGTGAACGCGTTGCGGCACTCATCGGTGATGGTGCCGATATCCACGTCCGGGCACAGATCGTAGTTGATCACGGCGACATCAAAACCGGCGGCCACAAACGGCGGCGCGATGCAGGAATAGTCGGACTTGTCGAGCGCCCGCCAGTACCCGCCGTGAATGAACATCAAGAGACCGCGCCGGCCGCCGGCGGGAAACAGATCGAGCGTTTCCTTCGGGCGCCGGCCATAACGCACATCCAGCAGAGAGTGCAATGTGGTGCGCGCCCTGGCGCTGTTCTCCGCCCACCGCCGGAAGTACTGTGCGTGGTCCGGAACCGCCGCGCGGTTGTTGTAGCCGCGCTCGCAGAATTCCGGCGTGAGCACCGGCGTATTCATAGGCCGGGAGAGATCGCGATCCGCAAGTCCGAGAGACCGTCGACATGGCCGTGCAGCCGGTCGCCCGCCAGGACCGGTCCGACGCCCGCGGGCGTGCCGGTGAAAATCAGATCACCCGGCAGCAGATCATAGTACTGGGACAGGAATGACAGCGTATGCGGCACGTCCCACACCATGTCAGCCAGATCTCCCATTTGCTTGCGCGTGCCGTTCACCTCCAGCCATATCGCACCCTTGTCGGGATGGCCGATATCCACGGCACGGTGAATCGGCGAGATAGGCGCCGACTGCGCGAACGACTTGCCGTAATCCCAAGGGCGTCCGGTTTTCTTGGCGTGGCCCTGCAGGTCGCGGCGCGTCATGTCGAGTCCGACCGCATAGCCGTAGACCAGCGCCAACGCATGCTCGGGCGCCACCTTGACGCCTATGGTGCCGATGGCGACGACGAGTTCGATTTCGTAGTGGTAGTCCTTGGTGCCCGGCGGATAGCGCACATCGCCCACCGCGGGCGGGACTACCGGCACGACCGCATCGGCCGGCTTGGTAAAAAAGAACGGCGGCTCCTTGTCCGGACTGCCGCCCATTTCGAGCGCATGCTCCGCGTAATTGCGCCCGACGCAGTAAATGTGGCGCACCGGAAACCGCTCGCTATGGCCGTGGATGGGAACGCTGGGTATTTCCCAGATGGGGAAGGCGTAGGGCATGGTTGGGCCGGAGTGGTGGGAAAGGGGCAAGTATACGGCGGGGCGAGCTGGACGCAAAACTGCCCGTGCTTACGCCGCCTCCGGTTGCTTCGCAGGGGCCGCGTCGGCAAACGCCGGCAATGCGCTGCAGACTTCTTCGATTCGCAACAGCGTCGGATAGGGCGCCAAGTCCATGCTGGCGCGACGGGCATTCGCCAGTTGCGGAATCAGGCAGATGTCGGCCAGCGTGGGGGTTTCGCCGTGGCAAAAACGCCCGGTACGCGGATCGGATGCCAGCCGCGTTTCCAGCGCGATCAGGCCTTCGTGCACCCAATGCGCATACCACTCGACCTTCTGCTGCTCGGACACCTTCAGGACCCCGGTCAGGTAGTTGAGCACGCGCAGATTGTCTATGGGATGAATGTCGCACGCGATCGTCAATGCAATCGAGCGCACGCAGGCGCGTTCTTGCGGCGTGGCGGGCAGCAGCGGGGGAGCGGCGTGCATTTCGTCCAGGTACTCGATGATGGCCAGCGACTGGGTAATGATCTCGTCGCCATCGACCAGCGTCGGGATCAGGCCCAGCGGATTGAGTTTCAGATAGTCGGGCGTTCGCTGTTCGTTCTTGCGCAAATGAATGAACACGTTCTCGGGCTTCAGGCCCTTGAGGTTGAGCGCAATGCGCACGCGATAGGCGGCGGAGGAGCGGAAGTAGTTGTAGAGTTTCATAGCTGTCTCGTTAGCCTCAACCTGGTTCCCTCTCCCCACGCCCAGGGACAATAGGGGACAGACCACGTTTATTCACGCGCCCCGGCGAAAACGTGGTCTGTCCCCATTTACGCCACGGCGAAAACGTGGTCTGTCCCCATTTACGCCACAGGGAAAGGGCGAATTTCCTGGCTAGTTGAACGCCTGAATGCCCGTTATCGCCCGCCCCAGGATCAGCGCATGCACATCGTGCGTGCCCTCGTAGGTATTCACCGTTTCCAGGTTCAACACGTGGCGGATCACGTGGAACTCGTCGACGATGCCGTTGCCGCCGTGCATATCGCGGGCCATCCGCGCAATGTCGAGCGCCTTGCCGCACGAATTGCGCTTCATGATCGACGTGANNTTGCGGTCGAGCACGTATTGCCGCGCCGCATGCCAGCAGAACTCCGCCGCGCCCAGCGCGCCCCATGCGATCCCGTAGCGCGCGCTGTTCAGGCAGCCGAACGGTCCCGCCAAGCCCTGCACATTCGGCAACAGGTTTTCTTCCGGCACGAACACTTCGTCCATCACGATTTCGCCGGTGATCGATGCGCGCAACGAGAACTTGCCCTCGATCTTGGGCGCCGTCAGCCCCTTCATTCCCTTTTCGAGGATGAAGCCACGGATTTTTCCCTCGTCGTTCTTCGCCCACACGACGAACACGTCGGCGATCGGCGAATTGGAAATCCACATCTTGGCGCCGTGCAGCTTGTAGCCACCCGGCACGGTCTTCGCGCGCGTCTCCATCGATCCCGGGTCGGATCCGTGGTTGGGCTCGGTGAGGCCGAAACACCCTATCCATTCCCCGGTCGCGAGCTTGGGCAGATATTTCTGCCGCTGCGCTTCGGACCCGTAAGTGTGGATCGGGTACATCACCAGCGAGGATTGCACGCTCATCATCGAGCGATAGCCGGAATCGACATTTTCGACCTCACGCGCGATCAGCCCGTAGCAGACATAGTTCAGGCCGGCGCAGCCGTAGCCTTCGATGGTCGTCCCGAGCAATCCCAACTCGCCCATTTCGCGGAAGATCGACGGGTCGCTGGTCTCGTGGCGGAACGCCTGGGTAATCCGCGGCAACAGCTTTTCCTGCGCGTACGAATGCGCGGTATCGCGGACCATCCGCTCTTCTTCGGTAAGCTGGGCAGACAGGAGCAGCGGATCTTCCCAGACGAAGTGCGCTTTTTTCGATTGATGGGTCATGGTGACGAGATGAGGCGGAAGAAGGATGGTATTGTAATCGACGGCGCCTGTATTTAATGGCACTACTTTAAGGCTCCATCATGGGGCTTCGGGAATCACCGCGGTCACTTCGATCTCTACCTTGGCGCGGTCTTCGATCAGCGCGCTGACTTCGACGGCGCTCATCGCGGGAAAATGCCTGCCGATCACCTCGCGATACGCGCCACCCAACTCCGCGGCGCGGCGCAGATACTCGGCGCGGTCGGTCACGTACCAGGTCATCCGCACAATATGCGCCGGGAGCGCGCCGGCTTCGTTGAGCACGGCCATGACATTGCGCAGCGCCTGCGCGGCCTGCGCGACCAGATCGTCGGATTCGAATTCGGCATTGGCATTCCAGCCGATCTGGCCGGCCACGAATACCAGCCTGCCGGTCGCCGCAACGCCGTTCGCATAGCCGCGCGGCTTGGCCCAGCCGGGTGGTTGCAGTATGGTCAGGCTCATGATGCGTCCTTTGCCGGTTCCTGAAACTCGATCAGCCTGGCGCGCAGCCAGTCGGGAATCCGCACTGCGGCGCCGGAATCCAGATCCGTCATCACCAGGACGCTCTTCATCCGCATCCGTTCTTCCTCGCCGCACACGCAGCGATAGTCGAGCTTCAGCGACGTCGCGCCGATGCCGCGCACCGTGATTTCGAAGTCCAGGTCGTCGCCGAGCCGGCTGGGGCGCGTAAATTCGGCGTCGAGCTTGACAATGGGAAAGCCCCGGCGATCGTCGGTAATCATCTGCTTGAACGAATAGCCGACGCCGTCGCGAAACCAATCCTCCTTGCAGTCGTGAGCCAGCATGAAGTATTGCGGGTAGTAAATGATGCCGGCCGGATCGCAATGCGCAAAACGGACGACCTTGCGGACCACATAGGGGGATCTGTTCATAGTTGGGTGCGCACGCGCCAGAGTTCGGGAAAGAGTTGAATGTCGACCACCTGCCTGAGATAGCCCACACCGGAGGTCACGCCGGCGCCGCGTTTGTTGCCTATTATGCGCCCGACCGCAGTCAAATGCCGGAACCGCCATTGCCGGTCCGGTTCGATCATCTCAGGTCACCTCGGCGCGGGTCTGGAATTCTGGACGCTTCCAGGCGCCGGTAGCCAGCACCTCGCGCAAGATCTCGACCGCGTCCCAGACATCGACATGCCGCACATATAGCGGCGTGAATCCGAAACGGATCAGGTCGGGCGCGCGAAAGTCGCCGACGACGCCACGCTCAATAAGAGCCTGCATCACCGCATAGCTGTTCTCGTGCGCGAACGACACTTGGCTGCCGCGGCGCGCCGGATCACGGGGCGTCGCCAGCACCAGCCCCAAGCCCGCACAGCGCGACTCGACCAGTTGAATGAAGGCGTCCGTCAGCGCCAGCGACTTGGCGCGCAATACTGCGGGATCGGCTTTGAGCATCAAGTCGACGCCCTCCTCCAGCGCGGCCATCGCGAGTATCGACGGCGAACTGACGATGTATTGCCGGATGCCGGCCGCGGGCCGATAGCCCGGCGCGAACTCGAACGGCGAGGCGTGTCCCAGCCAGCCGTACAGCGGTTGCGCGGCGCCGCCCTGGTGGCCATGCTGACGCAGGGCCGCGTAGACAAACGCGGGCGCCCCCGGTCCGCCATTGAGATACTTGTAGCCGCAGCCGATCGCAAAGTCCGCTTCCGCGCCGTTCAAGTCGACGGGCACCGCGCCGGCCGAGTGGGAGAGGTCCCAGATCGTGAGCGCGCCGGCCGCGTGCGCGGCCGCGGTCAGACCGGCCATGTCGTGTATCGCGCCGGTACGGAAGTTGACGTGCGTGAGCATCAGCACCGCGACCTCGTCGTCGAGGGCCCGGACCAACTGGCCGGCCTCTACCAGCCGCAGCGTGTGACCCTGCTCGAGCAAATCGGCCACGCCCTCGGCGATGTATAAGTCCGTAGGGAAATTCTCCGCTTCCGACACGATCACCCGCCGTCCCGGACGCATTTTCAACGCGACCACCAGCACCTTGAACAGGTTGATCGACGTCGACTCGGCCACCACGACTTCGCCAGGGTCCGCGCCGATCAGCCGCGCGATCTTGTCGCCGATGCGCTGCGGCGTCTGGATCCAGCCATGACGATTCCAGCTCGTGATCAGATCGCCGCCCCACTCCTGTTCGACCACGCGCGCCACGCGTGCCGGCGTCGCGCGCGGCAGCGCGCCCAGCGAGTTGCCGTCGAGGTAGATCACGCCGTGCGGCAGCAGGAACTGGTCGCGCAATGGCGCCAGCGGGTCGGCGCGATCGAGGGCTTCGAACATCCCCCGATCGATGTTCATTCCCCCTTCCCCAATTGCCGCAGCCGGTAGCGCTGCAGCTTGCCGGTTTCGGTGCGCGGCAGCGCGGCAACGAAGCGGATCGCCCGCGGATACTTGTACGGCGCGATGACTTGCTTGACGAAGTCCTGCAGCGCCTTGACCATTTCCGCGTCGCCGTTGTGCCCGGATTTCAGCACGACGAACGCCGTGACTACCTGTCCGCGCGCCGCATCGGCGACCCCGACGACGCCGCATTCAGCCACTGCCATATGCATCGAAAGCGCGCTTTCAACTTCGGGACCGGCGATGTTGTAGCCGGCGGAAATGATCATGTCGTCGGTGCGTGCCTGGTAGACGAAGTAACCGTCCTCGTCGATCGAGTACGCATCGCCGGTGTAATTCCAGCCATCCTGCACATAGGTTCGCTGCCGGTCGTCGGCGAGATAGCGGCACCCGGTTGGACCCTGCACGGCGAGCCGGCCTACCTTGCCCGGTGACACCGGGTTGCCGGCATCGTCGACGACCCGCGCCCGGTAGCCGGGGATCGGCTTGCCGGTGGCGCCCGGCCTCGCCTCGGCCTCGGTGTGCGAAATGAACATGTGCAGGAGTTCGGTCGAACCGATGCCATCGATGATCTCGATGCCGGTCGCGTCCCGCCAGAGCTTGCGGGTCCCTGCCGCCAGCGCTTCGCCCGCCGACACGCACTTGCGCAGGCTCGACAGGTCGGGACGCGGACCGCCGCCCGCGAGCTGGAGCGCCATGGCGCGGTACGACGTCGGCGCGGTGAACAGCACGCTCGCGCGATGACGCTCGATCAGAGGGAGGAACGCCTCGGGCATTGCCCTTTCGATCAGTACTGTTGAAGCCCCGACACGCAGCGGAAACAGCAACAAGCCGCCTAGCCCGAACGTGAACGCCAGCGGCGGCGAACCGATGAACCGGTCGTCGGGCAGCGTTTTAATGATCGAGCGGGGAAAGCAATCGGCCGCCGCGAGCACATCGCGATGAAAGTGCATGGTCCCCTTAGGCTTGCCGGTGGTGCCGGAAGTGAACGCGATCATGCAGGTGTCTTCCACGGCAGTCGGCGCTGCAATGCAGTCGGTCGAGCGCCCTTGCATCCGCGCTTCGAGACCGGCCGGCGACGGGTCGTAGTAGTTGACCACGGTCTTGAGCACCGGACATTGCGCCTGTGCGATTCGCAGCTCGTCGATCAACCGCACGTCGCACAGCGCGGCGCCGACCTCGGCCTTGGTGATCATGTCGGTCAGCTCCTTTGCCCGCAGCAGCGGCATCGTGCCTACTGCGATCATCCCGGCCTTGACCACCGCCAGCCAGCACGCCGCGTACATAGGGCTGTTGGCCCCGCGCAGCAGCACGCGGTTGCCCGGCACCAGCCCCATGTCATCGCGCAGCACATGCGTGATCTGGTTGACGCGGTCGAGCAGCTCGACGTACGTCCACGCGGCGCCGTCGGCGCCGATGATCGCGATGCGCGCGCCGTTGCCCTGGACAATATTGCGATCCAGCAGTTCGACCGCGCAGTTGAGCCGTTCCGGATACTGCAATTCAGGCAGTTCGAAAATCAGCTTCGGCCACTGCGCGCGCGGCGGCAAATGGTCGCGCGCAAAGGTGTCGATGTGCGCCGTGTAGGTCATGGCAAGTTCCCTATTGATTTTGTCATTGCGAGCGTAGCGAAGAATCCGTTCGGGAATGATGACGAGTGCGGATGAGCTTGCCATGATGGATATCGCTGCGCGCCGCTGTCCGCATCGTCCAGCCGGCGCACAAACGCGCGACAGGCGCGCATCGCCTTCATCAGATCGCCGGTCATTCGCGTGAAATCGAGCAGGTCGGGCAGGGACATTTGGGTCGGTGGCCCGATGACTTAGTGCACGTCGCCGCCTGAATAGAAATTGCCGCCCACCCCGCTGAGCACCACGACCTTGATGTCCTCCGCATATACCAGCCCGCGAAACAGGTCGCGCAGTTCGGCATACGAGTCGAACGTCCGGGGATTTTTCTTGTCGGGGCGATCGAGCGTCAGGACCGCCGCCATGGAATTGCCGGTGTCGACCTGCCACAAAAAATGACGCGCTTGATAGCCGGCACACCGGCGCTGATGATGCCGCATGGTCATGATGCCGTTCCGTTCACGTGCTGTTTCACCTTGGCGAGCAGGCGACTCAACTGATCGCGCTCCGTGGCCGAGAGTCCGCCCAGCAGTTCGATCACCCACTCCTCGTGCGCCGCAGCCATGCGGTCGAACGCCCGCTTGCCCGCAGCCGTCAGTTTGACCACGTAGGCCCGACGGTCNNCGGTAATCCCCGTCACGCTCCCGCCCGTCACCATCATGCGCCGGGACAGCTCCCCCATTTTCAGACCCCGCGGATTGCGGTCCAGTTGCGCCAGCAGATCGAAGCGCGGCAGCGTGATCACGAAGTCCCGGCGCAGCCTTGAGCGCACCTCCGTCTCGACCAGCAGCGTGCAGGTCAAAAGGCGCAGCCATAGCCGCAGGCTGTCGTGCTGCGCGTCATGCGCGCGCGATTCCAGGTCGCCCTTGATGTTCGCTTCGACCCGGAACTGGGGGCCCGCGTCCCTATTCATTGGCATCCGGAATCTCCTGCATCGGCGCGGCCCGCGCCAGATTGCGCTCGAGCTGCTCCTTGCCCGTCAGATACTGTGGCGGCCACTCGACATCGGGATATTGCAACTGGGCCGCAGCGTGCAGCGTCCAGTACGGGTCGGCCAGATGCGGCCGCGCGATCGCGCACAGATCCGCGCGGCCGGAAGCGATGATGCTGTTCACGTGATCCGGCTCGAAGATCGCGCCCACCGCCATCGTGGCGATCCCGGCTTCCTGCCGGATGCGATCGGCAAGCGGCGTCTGATACATGCGGCCGTAGACCGGCTGGGCGAGCCGCGTCGTCTGGCCGGACGATACGTCGAGGACGTCGCAGCCGGCGTCC
>PLYG01000420.1 GCA_003153335.1 Betaproteobacteria bacterium
GGTCGACGGCCAGCAGGTGATGCTGCAGGCGCGCGAAGTGAAGAACATCGACGAGCTGACCTTGCTCAACATGGCGGCGGCGATGGTCGACGGCGTGTACCAGGACATCGCCGAAGCGCTGAAGCCCGGCGTCAAGGAGTCGGAAATCGTGGCGCTCGCCACCAGCCGTTTGTACGCCATGGGATCGGATTGCGTCGAGGCGATCAATGCGATTTCCGGCGAGCGCTGTTCGCCACATCCGCACAACTTCACCGATCGGCTGATCCGGCCCGGCGACCAGGCGTTCTTCGACATCATCCAGTCGTACATGGGCTATCGGACCTGCTACTACCGGACGTTCAGCGTCGGACGCGCGACAGCACCGCAGCGCCACGCGTACCGCAAGGCGCGCGAGTGGATGGACAAGGTGATCGATCTCCTCAAGCCCGGCATGTCCACCGACAAGGTCGCGGCCAAGCTGCCCAAAGCCAGCGACATCGGATTCAATTCGGAGATGGAAGCCTTTGGCCTCAACTTCTGTCACGGATTGGGACTGGGCCTTCACGAGCGGCCACTGATCTCGCGCCTGAATTCGTTCAGGGATCCGATCGAACTCAAGGTCGGGATGGTATTCGCGGTTGAGACCTACTGCCCGGCGACCGATGGCATTTCGGCCGCCCGCATCGAAGAAGAAGTGATTCTCACCCCCACCGGCGCGAAAATCATATCGCTCTATCCGGCCGAGGAATTGCCGGTCGCGAATCCGTATGCAGGCAGTTTCGGGAAATCGAGATGAACATGAGCACGACAAAAATCGGCTGGATCGGCGCGGGCCGCATGGGCTTTGAAATGGCCAAACGTCTGGCCAAGGGCGGCTGCGATCTCACGGTGTGGAACCGCACGCGCGCCAAGGCCGAGCCGCTAATCGAATACGGCGCCAAGGTCGCCGATCATCTGTCAGATCTGGCCGGGTGCGACATCGTGTTCTGCATGGTCTCGACCTGGAACGATGTGAAGGAAGTGATCGCGGGTCCGGACGGAATGTTGTCCAAGGCCAAGGCCCCGCGCATCGTCGTCGAATGCTCGTCGATTTCGCTTGAAGGCTCCGCCGAACTGCGCGAACTGCTCGCAGCGCGCGGCACGCAGCTGCTCGCCGCGCCGGTGTCGGGCAACGCCAAGGTCATCAAGGCGGCCAAGCTCTCGTTTGTCTGCTCCGGGCCGAAGCCGGTGTTCGATGAGGTGGCGCCGCTGCTGAAAATGATCGCGCCGGCGGCGAGTTATGTGGGCGCTGGAGAACTCGCGCGCATTGTCAAGATCTGCCACAACGTGTTCCTCGGCGTCGTGACGCAGTCGCTGGCCGAAATCACGGTGCTGGCGCAAAAGGCAGGCGTCCCGCGGCACGCGTTTCTGGCGTTCATGAACCAGAGCGTGCTGGGCTCGGTGTTCAGCACGTACAAGACACCGGCATTCGTGAATCTCGATTTCAAGGTCACGTTCACGCCTTACCTGTTGCGCAAGGACCTGGACCTCGGACTCGATGCCGGCCGCAAGTACGAAGTGCCGATGCCGCTGGCGTCGATGACCCGCGACCTCGTACAATCGATGATGGGCAATGGGTTGACCGAAGACGATTTCTCGACGCTCCTCCTTCAGCAGGCGCGCGCATCCGGCGTCAAGCTCGAGCCGGAAAACGTGCCGGTCGGCGACGGTCTGAGCTGATGGAGCTAAATGGGGACAGACCACGTTTTCGGGCGTGCACTATGCATAAACGTGGTCTGTCCCCTATTACACATGTCAACGCAGCAAAGGAAAATCCAGCATGAATCTGTTACGCAACTTGTGCGCCGCCATGGTCTTGGCTATGACCTGTGCGTTCGCTTCGTCCACGATGGCGCAAAGCTATCCGGCCAAGCCGGTCCGTCTAGTCGTCGCGTTCACCGCGGGCAGCGGCACCGACATCATCGCCCGCGCGGTGGGCGACACACTCTCCAAATCGCTGGGACAGGCAGTGGTGATTGAAAACCGGCCTGGCGCCGGCGGCACCATCGCCGCCGGTGCGGTAGCCAAGGCCGATCCCGACGGCTACACATTTCTGATTCATTCGACCGGTCACACGGTGAACCCGGCGATCTATCCCAACCTGACTTACGACACTGCCCGTGACTTCGCCGGCGTCAGCCCGCTGGCCAACCTACCCAACGTGATGGTGGTGACGCCGGGGCGGTACAAGACGGTGCAGGACATCGTGAAGGCGGCGAAGGCGAATCCGGGCAAGCTGAACTTTGGTTCTGCCGGCAACGGCAGTGCCACGCACATGAACGCGGAGAAGTTTCGCGCAGCGGCCGGGTTCGACGCGGTGCATATTCCATTCAAGGGCACGCCCGAGGCGCTGAGCGAAGTGATGGCCGGCCGGCTGGATTTCTTTTTTGCGCCCATCGTGTCCGCGTTGCAGTTGATCAGGGAGGGCAAGCTGACCGCGCTGGCGGTGGGAACCGCGAAGCGAGCGGTGCTGCTGCCCGAGATTCCATCGACTGTGGAGCTGGGCTACCCGGGATCGGATTTCAACTTCTGGGTCGGACTTTTCGCTCCCGCGAAAACCCCGCGCGACATCATCAACCGGATGAACATGGAAGTGACCAAGGCGCTGCAATCGCCCGAAATACGGGAGCGCTACGCCAGTCTCGGCGCCGAACCGTTTCCAATGAAACCAGAGGAGTTCGACGCGTACGTTGCCTCCGAGATCGAGCTCAATGGCAAGATCGTGAAGGCGGCGGGGATCAAGGCCAACTGAACGAGCCGATTGGTCCGGACAACCATGCAGCTCGACGAAGCGTGCAAGCTGGTGTGAACGCTTACGACGATTGGTGTCTTGGGTATAGGTGCCTGAATCGACACCCGGGAGCGTCATGGGTTGCTGCCGCGGGGGGCATGGCATGAAAGTGGCGTCATTATTCATCGCCGGGATTGCGCTGTTGGCCCCGCTGGCCGGCGCCCAGGATTACGCTCGCGAAAAACGATGGGCAGACGAAATTGTCCCATCCGTAGTTGTCGGCGATCCGGTCTATTTGCAGCAGAGTCGCGGCAAGGATCCGGCGCATCGTTTTCTCGGATTGTATGCGGAAGCGCCCAACGCCAAAACCGCGGTTGTCCTGGTGCACGGTGTGGGTGTCCACCCGGACCACGGCATCATCGGGTCGCTGCGCATCAAGCTCAACGACGCGGGCTACACGACGCTTGCCATCCAGATGCCGGTAGCGGGGAGCGAAGCCAAGGTCGAGGACTATTATCCGGCCGTGTTCGGGGAAGCGGCGGAACGCATCGCGGTCGCCGGGCGCTGGCTGCAGGACAAGGGCACCAAGCAGATTGTGCTGCTCTCGCACAGCATGGGCGCCTGGATGGCGAACGAGTACCTGATCAATGCCGAGACCACGCCCTTTGCGGCGTGGGTGTGCATGGGCGTCACCGGCCGCATCCTCAGCCCCGGCAGCATCAAGCTGCCGACGCTGGACATTTACGGCGAAAACGATCTGGAACCCGCGCGCCGCGCCGCGCCGTTGCGCCGGATGATGAAGCTGTTCATGCCCAGCGGCTCAGTGCAAGTCGAAGTGCCCGGAGCGGATCATTATTACGCAGGGAAGGAAAACGAAGCCGCTGCCGAGATCATCAGGTTTCTGCGTGCGAGGGAGCTGTAATTCAAAGATGCGATCGGCGTACAGTCACCAATATAGCTCCCTCGCCCCGCTTGCGGGGAGGGAACGGTTTGTATTAGCCGCTCGCCTTGGCCATGTATTTCGCCAACCCCGCCCGCGCTTCCTTGCGCACCGCGTTTTGCAGAAACGGCGTCCAGCCGAGCAGCTTGCCTGAAGGCCCCAGGGCCATTCCGGCCCAGCGCCACAGATCGAAATCGTCGCGGTGGGTGATGATCTTGCCGTCGCGAAACTCGAAGATGGCGTCGATCACGTTGTGGACTTTGCGTCCGGTCTTGGTGAACGTGTACCACGCTTCCCAGTGCGCGCGGCCGTTGAGGTCGTCGGCGGAAATACCGCTGGCCTCGACGCGCAGATCGGTGGCGCGGGCGCAGAGCATCTGCCACATCGCGCCGACTTCGGCTCCAAGCAAATCGGTGAACACCGGATCGCTGAACCGCGCCTCGGGATCGTAGGCGCTTGCCATTGCAGCGCCGTCCTTCGCGGCGAACGCCCGATAAAACCCGGTCAGCAGTTCCGCATTCGGATGCATCACATGACCGGGCCGAGTTGCCAGGGAACGAACTCGCTCTGGCCGTAGCCGTGCAGTTCGCTTTTGCTCTTTTTCCCTGAAGCAGTCTCGAGGATCATCTGGAAAAACCGCTCACCGACCTCATTGACCGTCGTATTGCCGTCGACGATTTCGCCGCAGTTGATATCGATGTCTTCCTCCTGCCGGTTCCATAGCGCGGTGTTGGTCGCAAGTTTCAGCGACGGCGACGGCGCGCAGCCGTAGGCCGATCCGCGGCCGGTGGTGAAGCAGATCATGTTGGCGCCGCCCGCGACCTGGCCGGTCGCCGACACGGGATCGTAGCCCGGCGTGTCCATGAACACGAAGCCCTTTGCGGTGACGGGCTCCGCATATTCGTACACGGCGACCAGGTTGGTCGTGCCGCCCTTGGCCACCGCTCCCAGCGATTTTTCGAGAATGGTGGTGAGTCCGCCCGCCTTGTTGCCCGGCGACGGGTTGTTGTTCATCTCGCCGCCGGTGCGGGCCGTGTAGTCTTCCCACCACTTGATCCGCTCGATCAGTTTGTCGCCGACTGCGCGCGAGACGGCGCGGCGGGTCAGCAAATGCTCCGCGCCATAGATCTCCGGGGTCTCGGACAGGATCGCGGTGCCGCCGTGCTCCACCAGCAGGTCGACCGCGCGCCCGAGCGCCGGATTCGCGGTAATCCCGGAATAGCCATCGGAGCCGCCGCACTGCAGGCCCAGCAGCAGGTGCGATGCGGGCACGCGTTCGCGGTGGACATTGTTCGCCACCGCCAGCATTTCCTTCACCTGCGCCACGCCCTGCGCAATCGCCTTCCGGGTGCCGCCGCTGTCCTGGATGCTGAACGTGCGCAGCAAGTCGTTTTCTTTCAGGTTCTGCGCGCCGAACAGCGAACTGATCTGGTTCGACTCGCATCCCAGCCCGATCACCAGCACGCCGGCGAAATTGGCATGCCTGGCGTAGCCGCCGAGCGTGCGGCGCAACACGTCGATCGGCTCGCCGGTGCTGCCCATGCCGCAGCCGGTGCCGTGCGACAGCGCCACCACGCCATCGATGTTCGGAGTGTCGGCGAGGAGGCCGCGTCCCTCCCTATCGGTCCGGAAGTGATCAGCGATCGCGCGCACCACGGTCGCCGAACAATTGACCGTGGACAGTATTCCGATGTAGTTGCGGGTCGCGACCCGGCCATCGGGGCGGACTATTCCCATGAACGTCGCGGGCTCGGTTGCGTATTGCGTGGGCTTGACCTCGGTGCCGAACGCGTAATCGCGGGTGAACTCGCCCATCGCCAGATTGTTCAGATGCACCTGCTCACCCGGCCGGATGGGCCGGGACGCAAAACCGATGATCTGGTTGTAGCGCTTGACCGGCTCGCCCTGGGCGATTGCCCGCGTGGCAACCTTGTGGCCCGGCGGGATGAGCCCGACGATGGTGACCCGTTCATCGCGCAGCAGGGTGCCGCTTAGCAATTGCTGGCGGGCGATGACGACGTCGTCCTGCGGGTGCAGGCGGACGGTGAGTGAGACGGACGTGAGCATTTGACTGACCTTTGAAAATGTCGATATTGGCTATGACACCTGCGGCGCGAGAGTGTTCGCTGCGCTGCGCGCTAAAAGAATTTGTGAGGCAGCCATAACGAAATTACCGGCACGTAGGTAATCAACGCCAGACTAATCAGCAACGGCACCAGCCAGGGCAATATGGCTATTGTAGTCCGCTCGAACGACAAGTTCGAGACCCGCGCCAGCACGAACAGCACCATGCCCATCGGTGGATGCAGCAGGCCTATCATTAGGTTCAGCACCATGACCAGTCCGAAGTGGACCGGATCGATGCCCAGTTGCTGGACGACCGGCATCAGCACCGGCACCAGGATCGTGATCGCGGCGGTGGGTTCGAGGAAGCAGCCGACAAAGAGCATCAGCAGATTCGCCAGCAGCAGGAAGACCCTCTGCGAGTGGGTGAACGCGAGCACCCAGAGCGTGACTGCGTCGGTGACCTTGGTTGCGGTGAGCAGCCAGCCGAAGATCGATGCCGACGCCACGATGAACAGCACGGTCGCCGTAGTCTCGATCGTGTCCATCGAGACCTTGACCAGCATTCTCCACGACAGCGTCCGGTACCACACCAGCCCCAGGAACAGCGCCCAGACCACCGCCGCGATCGCGCCCTCGGTCGGCGTGAAGAGGCCGGTAGTCATGCCGCCGATCAGCAGCACCGGCGTCATGATGGGCATCACCGCATCGAACTTGAATTTCCAGTCGGCGGCAAGCAGCGCGGCCACGCCGATCACAAACGCAAGGTTGGAGTCCACGCCCATTTGCACCACGCCCCAGATCGCAGCCGGCGTTGCGATCACGATCCCGAGTTCCAGAAAAGCCCTGCCGATCCGTCCCCACGTGAACTTGATGTCGCTGCCCCAGTTATTCTTGTGCGCGTAGTAGGCGACGGTCAGCATCATCAGGATCGCCATTACCGCGCCCGGCAGGATGCCCGCCAGAAACAACTGGCCGACGCTGACGTTGGCCATCATTCCGTAGATCACAAAAGGCAGCGACGGCGGAATGATCGGCCCCAGCGTGGCCGACGCGGCGGTGACTCCGACCGAGAATTCCAGGTCGTAGCCATGGTCGCGCATGGCTTTGATCTCGATCGTGCCCAGGCCCGCGGCGTCGGCGATCGCGGTACCCGACATGCCGGCGAAGATGACCGATCCGATCACGTTGACGTGCCCTAGCCCGCCCTTCATCCAGCCGACCAGCGACAGCGCGAAATTGTAGATGCGGTTGGTGATCCCCGCATTGTTCATCAGGTTGCCGGCCATGATGAAAAACGGCACGGCCAGCAGCGGAAAGCTGTCGATGCCGCTGACCATGCGGTGAATAATGGCGAACGGCGGCAAATCGCCTGAAAGCACGATGAAGAGCAGCGACGCGCCCGCCATGGCGATCGCCACCGGCAAGCCGGAGGACATGAACGCCAGAAACGAGACCAGCAGCGTGACGGGGGTCATATCGTCTCCGTGATCGCGGTTTCAGGGCGCTCCAGCACGCTGTAGCCTTGCCGCCAATGTGTAATCGCGACCTGGACTGAGCGCACGGCCGCGCAGGCGAAGCCGAACATGCAGACGCCATAGACGAGGTTCATCGGCAGGTCGATGATGGTCATTTTGTAGGAGCCCATTTTTTGCATCATCTGCCAGGTCAGGACCGTGGCGACCGCGAAAAAAACGAACCTGATAATGTCGACCAGCGTGGAAACGCTGCGCGCAAACCACTTTGGCATCATCCGGTAAAAGAAGTCGACATGGATGTGGGTATTGGTGCGCACCGCGGCGGCCATCCCGACGAACACCACGCAGATCAGCAAATAGCGCGCGATTTCCTCGGTCCACGAGGCCGAATCGTTGAGCACGTAGCGGGTGAAGAACTGATAGAAAATGTTGAGTGCGAGCACCCAGAAAAAGCCGAACGCGATCCATGCCTCGAAGCTGTAGTGCGAAAGGTCGATCGGGGCATCCTTGACGTGAAAGTGCTCGTCGTCGCCGAGGACTTTCGTGTCGCCTTCGGCGTGGTTTGTTGCGGTGGGACTATTCACGGGCGGCCTTGTCGGGTGTCTGCATTCCGGACATCACGCCCCGCGCCACAGCATGCGCGCGGCATTTCCATGCTTGTCATTCTGAACAAGCGCAGCGCAGTGAAGAATCGGGTTGGGTGGAGGAAACCTCAGGGTCGGAGTGTTGTGCTCCCGTTTGCCCGGACTTCTTCGCTTCAATCTGATCCTCCGTCGCTGCGCGCAACGCTCACTTGATCGCTACGATCCTGTCGTAGTCGGCCTTGGTGTAGCCTTGCGAAGCGGGGTCGAAGTTCTTCAGCACCGCGTCGACAAACGACTGCCGGTTGACCGCGACGATGTTGATGCCTTTTTTCTTGAACTCGTCGACGAGTTCCGCTTCACGCTTCTTGATGTCATTGGTCGCCTTGGTGGCGGCTTCCTGCGTGACGTCGGTGAAAATCTTCTTGTCCGCGTCCGAGAGCTTGTTCCAGACGTGCGGGGCGACCTGCGTCGCGAGGGCATCGATGATGTGGCCGGTCAGCATGATGTTCTTTTGCACTTCATAGAACTTCTTGGCTTCGATCGTGGTCAGGGGATTTTCCTGCGCTTCGACGGTGCCGTTTTGCAACGCCAGATAGACTTCGGCAAAAGCGATGGGGGTTGGATTCGCGCCGCACGATTTCGGCGTGGCCATATATGCGGGCACATCCGGCACGCGGATCTTCAGCCCCTTCATTCCGGCGCAATCGGTGAATGCGCGGTTGGACGAGGTGTGGCGCGCGCCGTAATACGTCACCGCCGTGACCTGGATCCCGGTCTGCTTGCGGTAGCCCTCGGCCAGTTCCTTGAACACGTCGCTTTGCGCGTACTTGAGCAAGTGGTCCGCGTCGCGGAAGATGAACGGGTAGTAGCTCACGCCGATGCGCGGATACGAGCGCGCGGCGAACGACAGGCCGGAAATGATCATGTCCACCGTGCCCAGCGTCAGGCCCTGGTTGATGTCGCTTTCCTTGCCCAGCGATGACGCTGGGAAGACGGCGATCTCGTACCGGTCGTGGGTGCGCTTCTTGATTTCGTCGGCCGCCCACAGCGACCACTTGTGATAGGGCTCCGAGGTTTCATACACGTGCGCCCACTTGAGCTTGGTCTGCGCGAGTGCGACATTGGATGCCAGCACGACGGCGCTGGCGGCGATGAACACCTTGGTCAACAATTTCATGTCTTCTCTCCTGAAGAAAAATCATCGTTTCCGCCCTCGACCATCGTAATCAAGGAAAGGTTACTGCAAAAAATCCGTCAGTTTCCTTTGGCGCGACGCAGGATGAGTCGAGCGAAGCGATACTCATCATGCTCGATTCGCCGCGAATCTCAAACTCGATCTCAAGCACAAACCAACTGCACTTTCGTGCTACGCGTCTTGTCGCGCGCGATGTTGAATGCCTCGATCGCGTCGGTGATCTTGTGCTGGCTGGAAATCAGCGGCCGCACGTCGATGCGCTGTTCGCTGATATAGCGCACCGCCCAGTCGAACACATTGCCGAAGCGAAAACTTCCGATGTAATTGAGCTCGCGCGCCATGATCTGGTTGGCTGGGAAGTGCATGCCTTCCGGCGGCAGCGTGCCCACTTGCACGATGGTGCCGCCCTTGCGCGTGGCTTCCAGGCAGCTCATCAGCGCCGCAGGACTGCCCGCAACCTCGAGCGCCACATCGACCTCGCCGATGGCCTCGGCCAGCGACGTGCCCGCGGGCAGGTGGTCGACACGCAGGCCCACGTCCGCGCCGATGCGGCGCGCGACGGAGAGCGGATTGTCGACCACGTCGGTGACGATCACCTTTACCGCGCCGAACAGCTTGGCCGCCAGCACGGTCATACAGCCTATCGTTCCTGCGCCGGTCACCAGCACCGTCTTGCCGACCAGCGGCGTGCCGATGCGGTTCACCGAATGCAACCCGACCGAGAACGGCTCGCAGCACGCGAGTTCACCCAGCGTCACATCGCCGGAAATCGGGGTGAGCTGGCGCTCGCCCATCAGGAAGTATTCACGGAACATGCCTTGGACGTGCGGAAAAATGCTGGCGCTGCCCAGGAAGCGCATTTCCCGGCAAAGATTCTCGCGGCCGTCGCGGCAGTTGTCGCATTTGCCGCAGGGGTGCGACGGATTGATGGCGACCTTATCGCCTTCCTTGACCCGAGTGACACCGGCCCCGACCTTGGCGACTACGCCAGAGGCCTCGTGCCCCGGTGTCAGCGGTTCGCGGATTTGGAAGCTGCCGACCCTGCCTTCGAAGAAGTAATGCATGTCGGAGCCGCAGATGCCGCCCGCGCCCAAGCGCAGCAATACCTGGCCCGCGCCCGGTTCGGGGGTCGCGATCGGTTCCAGGCGCAGATCGTTGGCGCCGTGAATCTTGCAGTCGAGCATAGGACTTTCCTCCTGGTTCGTTGATCCGGTGCTGTGACGCTCAATGATTGCTCCGCATCTTCGTCACCTGCCATCCCAACTCTTGCTGAAGCGCTTCGCCGCCTGTTCCATGTGATGGTGCATCGTCGCGCGCGCCTGGTCCGGGTCGTGGCTGCGAATCGCTTCCAGCACCGCAGCGTGTTCGCGAATCGCGGACGACCACGATCTGGGCGTGTTGAAATGGTGCTGGAGCTGGGTGAACAACGGACCGCCCCGCTCCTCCCAAAGGTTCTTGACCACGTGCACCAGCGCCACGTTGTTGGTGGCCTCGGCAACGCGCAGATGAAACAGGCGGTCGGCTTCCAGAGGCTGCGCCATCTTCTGGGCGTCTTCCTCCATCTGCTGCAGTGCTTCGGCGATCTGGGCGAGCTGCGGCCGTTTGCCTACCTTCGCCGCCAGCGCCGCGCATTCGCCCTCGATCGCCTTGCGGGCGCGGATGAGGTCGAACGGACCCGCAAGATGACCGCCGTTGCCCGCGCGTGCCGCACTCATGCCGGCGGCGAGTGCGTGAACATAGATGCCCGACCCGACGCGGACTTCGACCAGTCCTTCCACCTCCAGCGCGATCAAGGCTTCGCGCACCGATGGCCGGGACACGCGCAACTGCTTGGCCAGGTCGCGTTCCGGCGGCAGCCGCGCACCCACCGCGTATTCGCCCGACATGATCAGGCCGCGGATCTGTTCCGCGATCTGGCGATAAAGGCGCCGGGGTTCGATGCTGGTCAGGGGCATGGGAAAAGGACGGGACGGTTGGGCCGTTCTCCAGACGCGAGGCTAAACAAGTCTGCCTAAGCGGTCAAGTGGTAATACCAATCTTTCGGATAAACAGCCATCAATGGAATTTGTGCAAGCCTGACAGGCGGCATCCGTTTCCGGGCGTGCAGATGCGCCCGCGGCCGTGTCGCTGCCAGCGTTCGCGCCTATCCGTTCTCGACGTCGATCCGCCGGCCGGAACCAATGGTTGCGCCGGCGTCTTCCCGAAGGCCGGCCACCACCCAGGCGTCGACGCAGCCGGAGCGCTGCCAATGGCGGTCCACTTCCTGCAGGGCAATGATGTCGGCGTCCTTGACCTCGCTGGCAACGCGCGCCAGGTCGTGCCGGTTGTCCTTGCCGAGACCGAACTGAATGATGCAGGTGACGATCTTCATGCGGCGCCAAGGCGCGGGATCGCGCGAGCCGGGTCAGGACAAACGGCTGACCGACTTCCTAACTTGCGGCAGTTTCATTGATTTCTTGAGCGGCCAACGACAAGTTCACGAGCTTTTTTCTGGCGCTTGCGTGAGTCAACTCCAGCATGCCGCAGTCCGGCGCCAGAATCAGTTGCTCTTTTGGTATGTAGCGCAGCGCTTCGTTGGCGCGCGCCACCAGGGATTCAACTCTTTCAACTTCGTTCTCACCGACGTCAATTACGCCCAGCATGACGGTTTTTTTCCCGATAGCGCTCAATATGGAAACATCCAGTCTGCTCGCCGCTCCCTCTATGGAAACGACGTCCAGCGCAGACTCGGACAGCCACGTCAAGACATCGCGGTAATAGTCCTGATTCGCTTTGTAGCTGATGCCTTTTCGCTCCAGCGGCTTATTCGGATAACCGCAGCAAATATGCACCACAAACGTCGCGCGCCCCTCTAGTCCCGCAAAGCAACGTTCGAGCGCTTGCAGCCCCCAGGCTTGCGCCGCCGCCGGATAGCGCAGCAGTACAGGATCGTCGAACTGAATCATCCGGCATCCGGCCGCGATCAGGGCCGCGACTTCATGATGAATTGCGTCGGCGTAATCGAAGGCGAGACGTTTTCGATCGCCTTGATAATATTCATCTGCCACGCAGTCGGCAACGGTGCTGGGCCCGGGAAGGCCTATTTTTGGGATGCCCCTGGCGTGCCTCTTGGTGAACAAAAACTCATCCAGAACCATCGGCTTCTTATACTTTATCTTTCTGATTACGCGCGGAGCGTTTTGCTGGGAAGTTCCGGCGCGCATCGAGATTGGCTTCAGGTTAAGGGCGTCAACTCCGTCTAGTTTATTGACGATATGCAGCACATAGTGGCCGCGCCGTTCTTCGCCGTCGGTCATGATGTCGATGCCCGCTCGATTCTGGTCTTTGATTGCCTGAAGAGCGGCCTTGTCCAACAATTTTTCAAACTCGGTTTGCCCGAGTTCTTTTTCCCGGCGGTCAAAAGAAAACCCGAAGCTGTCGAGCAAGGATCGACCGTTTTGCTTGTAGATGTAACGCGGCTTTGGATAGCTACCTACGATCGCTGTCAGAACCTTGGTTTGTGTTCGGGTTGCCATAGTCAGATGGTCGGTCAAGCCGCTAAACGCGCATCGAGCCGCCGGCCGGTTGTCTTGTCGAAGAGTAGTGCGCTCGCGGGAGAGATATGGAGGTGCACGCTGTCGCCTTCACGATGGCGGGGTTCCGCGCCGGCCTCGAGAAAACGAATGACTCCGAGAGAACTGTCGGCTGTGTAGAGCACCTCCCGGCCCATCGGCTCGGCGGCGGTAACGCGCGCTGGCGTTCCGAGTTCCGCCACCTGCAAGCTCTCCGGCCGAATCCCCAGGACAACCGCGCCCTGCACCGGACTCGAGAGTGGGATCCTCGCCTCGTGAACCTTGACCAACGAACCGTCAGCCTCCCCGTCGAACAAATTGATCGGCGGCGAGCCGACGAAGCTGGCGACGAATAAAGTGTCGGGACGCTCGTAGAGATCCTCGGCGGCGCCTTCCTGCTCGACGCGACCGGCATGCATCACCACCACCCGGTCGGCCATCGTTGTCGCTTCGATCTGATCGTGCGTGACCAGGATCGTCGTTACCCCCAGCTCGCGCTGGATGCGGCGGATCTCGGTACGCATCGTCAGCCGCAATCCCGCGTCGAGGTTCGACAGCGGTTCATCGAGCAGCAGCAGGTGCGGTCGCTTGACCAGAGCCCGGGCGAGCGCGACGCGCTGTTGCTGGCCGCCCGAAAGTTGGCTCGGCCGCCGGTCGAGAAATCCGTCGACGCGCACCAGCGCGGCGATCTCCCGCGCGCGAGTCTCGGCCTCGGCCCTCTCGACCTTTTTGAAGCGAAGCGGGAACATGATGTTCTCGAGCACCGACATGTTGGGATAGAGCGCATAGGACTGGAAGACGATGCCGACGTTGCGGCCGCGCGCTTCAACGTCATTGACCCGCGCGCCGTCGAACGTGATGTCGCCGCTGGTGGGCTGGTAGATGCCCGCGAGCATCATCAGGGTCGTCGACTTGCC
The DNA here is from genome assembly GCA_003153335.1 of Betaproteobacteria bacterium. Lineage (GTDB taxonomy): Bacteria > Pseudomonadota > Gammaproteobacteria > Burkholderiales > Casimicrobiaceae > PALSA-1005. Next base: position 13,479 of record PLYG01000420.1, read on the forward strand.
ACAGCCGGAAGGCCCCAGAACCGCCACGAAGGCGCCATCCTCGATCGTGAGGTCGATGCCCGCGACCGCGTTTGCGCCGACCCATTCCTTGCGCAGGTTCTTGAGTTCGATGCGCGCCATGGTTTACCCCTTGATGCCGCCGATCGTCATCTGCGTCAGATACTTCTGACAGAAGATGTAGAGGAGCAGGCTTGGCAAAACGTAGAAAACCGCGACGGCGGCAACGATGCCGTAGTCGACCCCCATCACATCGTCGGAAACCCAGAACAGGTNNTTTTCGATGAGAAACGTCCGCACGAAAATGTATTCCTCCCACGCACGGATGAAGGCGAAGACTCCGACGGCGATCAAGCCGACGCGAACCTGCGGCAGGACCACCAGGCGAAACGCTTGCCGCCGCGTGGCACCGTCGGTCATGGCGCTCATCTCGATATCCCAGGGCACGCCGTCGAAAAAGCCCTTCATCACGAACANNTGACGCCGACGATCGTGTCGAGCAGGCCGATCCAGTACAGCATCAGGAAGATGGGGATGATAAGGGTCATCGCCGGGAAGGCGTGGAGCACCAGCAATCCCTGCAGAAAGGCGTTGCGCCCGCGAAAGGCAAAGCGCGAGATGTAGTACCCGGCCAGCGATGCCACGGTGAGGATGATCGCTGTCTGCGACAGGGCCAGTGCGAGCGAGTTGAAGAAGGCGGTCCAGACCGACGGAAACTGCGCACCCGAAGTCGCCTTCGAGCGCAACTCTTCGACGAAATCGGAATGCGTCAGGAACCGGAAATTGTCGAGATGAAGCCTGCTACCTATGAGCGCGGCGAGCAGCACCCCGGCGGTCACGAGAATGACCAGGCCGGCGCCGAGGCGCAGTCTTCGCGAGGCTGTCGCCATGTGCACGATGCTGTAGAAGATGACTGCGGGGACGATCACCGCGCACGCGGTCCACAGCACGTCGCTCGAGACTCCTCCGGTTCGTGCCGTAAAGGCGATAACCACCATCCAGAAGTACGGCAGGATGATCGGTACGGAAACCACGACGAGGAAAGCGAGGACCGCCGACTGAGTGGAAACTCTCCGGCGCCACGTGCGCCGGGCCAGCGCCGGCCAATCGGGGCGCGCCCCGGCCACGGCACCTGCAATTGCGTCGTTGGCCGCCATCAATGCACCTCGATTCGCGGTGGCTGCAGGAGCTTTTTCATGTCCATCAAGCGCCACAGCGCGAGCGCAGCCGCCACGCCGATCACGACCAGGATGAGTGAAAGCGCTGCGCCATAGGCATATTCACCGCTCTCGAACGCGCGGCGATAGGCATAAAGCGAGAAGACCGTGGTGTCGTAGAACGGACCGCCGCCGGTGATCAGAAGAACGTATTCGAAGCTTACGAGCAGTGAGAGCGTCTGGTGGATCGTCATGTAGGAAATCGGCCAGCGCAGTGCCGGAAGCGTGATGTGACGCACGATGGCGAGCGGTCCCGCGCCGTCTACACGTGCCGCGTGGAAGAGATGCTCGGGAATCGAGCGGATGGCCGAGGTAAAAATGAGCATGCCGAGGGACGCGCCGATGAAGCCGTTTGCCAGAATGATCACCATGAGCGGATGATTGTTGCGAAGATCGACAGGCGCCGCTCCGAAGACATGCACCAGGATCTGATTGAGCAGCCCGCGCTCGTTGGGGTCGATCACCCACAGCCACAGTAGCGCATACACCACGGAAGGGCTCATCCGCGGCAGAAGCCACACGGCGCGGAAGAATGCGCCGAGGCGTTGCGGTACGGCGGTGGTCACCAATGCCAGCAACAGGGCAAACGTGACGTTGAATATGCCCAGCGTTGTCACCACGAAGATTGCGGTGATCCCGAGCGCCTGCAGAAGACGCGTGTCGTGCGTTGCCATGCGCTCGAAATTCTCAAGCGTGAATTTCGTCACCGCCAGCGTGCGACCCATGTCGGTGAACGCCAGCACCAGGTCGATAACGATCGGCGCAACGAAAAACAACAGCAGCAGGAGCAGCGCCGGCCCCAGAAACAGGGCAAAGTTGGCGCGTTGCCGGCGGGTCTGGGCTCTAGCGAAGTCGACCATGGCAATTTCCTTGCCGGATCGGAGAGGAGGCATGCGTCTCCTCTCCGACAGAACAACCGACCGGACCTTCAGTCGCGAATGACGAAGTCCTTGCCGAGCTCGTTCGTGAGCTCCTCGACCACAAAGTCCGTCGCGGCCTGCGCCGTGAGCCGCCCGGTCTCGACGCCCTGAATGCCCTTGAAGACGATCGCGTTGTATTGGCCGATCTTGGGGTGGTTGGGCATGAAGCTCGCGTATTTCAGCATCGGCGTCGCAGCCACCAGCGCCCAGCCCTTTTCAATCACTTCGGGCATCGCCTGTT
>PLYG01000093.1 GCA_003153335.1 Betaproteobacteria bacterium
AGCCGCAGCGCCCGCGCGCCGCCGGGTTCGATGCCTTTGGCGCGCATCGTCGCCTGGACGGTCTGCAACTGCGAACGAATAGTCCCCAGCCCCGCGTCGGTCAGCGGCTTGGTGTTGTCGTCGACCAGTTCGGCATCGAGCGTAATCGCCAGCCGCTTGGCCAGCGCACGCATCTGGTCATAGGCCTTGACCGGCTCCGGCACGCGCGGTACGTCGAGCAACAGCGTAATGCCGCCGGTCGACAACAGCTTCATTGATTCGGCGAGCAGCGGCTGGTCTTCGCGGTTCTGCAGGCGGAACAGCAGCACGCGGCTGTCCTCGCTCATGTAGTCGAACTGTCCGTTGCCGTTAAAGCGGAATCCGGATGCCTCGGCGACGCCGCGCAGGCGTGTGCCGGTCCACCGGCCGCCGTCGCGGCGCAACAGGTTCAGGCCGATCTGGATATCGACGTCGGCGCAGAACGCATCGAGCTCCGCAGCGCGCTCCAGCTCCTCGCCGCGCTCGCCGATGATGAATGCCGCGGGAATCGCCTGGCCCAGTTCTTCTATCGCTTCCCGAAATACCGCATAGCCTTGTTCGGAGAGCGGCCCCGAGCGATCCGCCAGCACGAGGCAGGCTGCCACCTCGGTATACGAATCTGTATCGCGCACCACCGACCAGACGCCTGAGACTTGCCGGCCCACCCAGCGGCAGGGCTTGGCATAGGCGTACTCGACCGCATCCATCAGCAGCACACCGGGGACAGGCTGCGCGGCTTGCAGGCGCGCCACGCATTCGATATCCGGATCGGGCAACTCGCCGCCAACGGGTTCGTTGGCCAACGGCGGCGAGCCGCGTTCCGGCGTCATCTCCGGCTCCGCGATGGGTTCCGGCTCAGTTGCCAGCCGAGGTGCCGGCTCTTCCACGGCCGACCCAACGGCAGGATTGAAATTCGCTGAGTCGCCCGTGCCGCCACCGCGCGGCGAGATTCTAGGCTCGATACGCTCGCGCGGCTCCGGTTTCGATTCGGGCACCGGTTCCAGCAACGGATCCGCAGTTGTCTTGAACGCCTCGTCCATCCGGCGGCGTATCCGGCGCTCCTGAATGCGGTTATACCCATACACGGCGATGACCAGCACCGCGCCGATGATCAGAAGTCCGATTTGCAGCGTGCTCATTGTGGGCCGTGTTCGCTTTAGATTATGCCGCCATGGGTTCCGCCATGCTCACCGCTTCGGCGATGTCCACGGCGACGACTCGCGACACGCCGGCCTCGGGCATGGTAATCCCGACCAACTGGCTGGCCATTTCCATCGAAATCTTGTTGTGACTGATGTAGAGGAACTGGGTGCTGGTCGACATGGCCTGCACCATGCGCGCAAAACGCTCCGTGTTCGCGTCGTCGAGTGGCGCATCGACCTCGTCCAGCAGGCAGAACGGCGCGGGATTGAGCTGGAATATGGCGAATACCATGGACAACGCGGTCAATGCCTTTTCCCCGCCCGAGAGCAGATGAATCGAGCTGTTGCGCTTGCCTGGGGGCTGCGCCATTACCTGCACGCCGGCGTCCAGAATCTCCTCGCCGGTCATGATCAGCTTGGCCTGGCCGCCGCCGAACAAGGTCGGAAACAGCTTGCCGAAATGCAGGTTGACCGCATCAAACGTTTCCTGCAACAGGCTGCGCGTTTCACGGTCGATGCGGCGGATGGCATTCAGCAAGGTTTCCGACGCTTCAGTCAGGTCGGCCACCTGCATGTCGAGATAATCCTTGCGCTCGCGGCTGGCGTTCAATTCCTCGAGTGCGGCCAGGTTTACCGCGCCCAGCGCCACAATCCCCTTTTGCAAGCGGTCCATTTCGGCCAGCGAACTGCGTGCGCCGCCGCGCATGAGCTCGGCGACCTTTTCGAGATCCGCGCCCACCGCCTGCAACTGCTCGGCGTACTGTTGCTCCTGCAACAGCGCGGCCTGCTCCTTCAGGCGCACGTCCTCGATCCGGGTGCGCGCCGGTTGCATTTCCTGTTCGATGCGCATCCGCTCTTCTTCCAGCACGCGCAGTGTGTTGGCCAGCCCTTCCAGATGATCGCGCGCCGCAGCAAGCGCCTGTTCGCGCGCCTGTCGCACCTGCAACTGCGCCTGCAACGCAGCATCGATAGGCGCCAGATCGACCGTGCCGGCGTCGCCTTCCAGCTTCGCCGCTTGCGCGGCCAGCTTGGCGTGCTGTTGCGACTGCGCTTCGATACGGCGCTGCAGATCGGCGAGGCGGTCGCGACCCGCGCGTTCGGCAAACCGCCCTTCCTGCGCGGCGCGTTCGGCTGCGCGCAAGGCTTCGCGTCCCTTGGCCAGTTTTACCTCGGCCTCGTTGCGCTCGCCACGGCGCGCCTCGCGCTGCGCCAGCAACCTGCGGCGCCGCTCCTGCAACTCGGCTTTGGCGGTTTCCAGCGCGGCCCGTCCGGCCTTTTCCTGCGCATGCGACTGCGCGATTTCGCCCAGCTCCCGATCAATCTGCTGCAGCCGCTTTTGGGCCGTTTCGGCCGCCTGCCGCAACTGCATCAATTCGAGTTCGAGATCGTGCGCGCGCCGCTGCTGACTGCCGACCGCGGCGGTGAGCAAATGGTATTCGTCCTGCGCGCGCTTGACCGCAACTTCGGCTTCCGCCAGCGCCGTTTCGTGCTTCGCGGTGGCTGCCTTTTGCCTGGCGTGGCCGGCCGTCAATTCGTCGATTTCGCGCTGACGCGCCAGCACGCCATGCAATTCGCTGTCCGGCGCAAAATACGTGACGCTGTGCGGCGTCACCAGATGCCCTTGCCGGGTGACCAGCGTTTGCCCCTCGGCTATGGTCCCGCGTTGCGCCAGCGCGTCAACCAGCGTATCAACGCAGCGCACGCCATGCAGCCAATGGCGGGCCAGGCCTGTCACCCGCGGATCGCGGTATTCGACCTTGGCGAGCAGCGAGCCATCATCGCTACTCGTCCCGGCGCTCGCTTCGGCATAGGCATACACCGAGAGCTGCTTCGGGGTATCCACCCATTCGCCGGTTATCTCGAGCGTGGTCAGCCCCAGAGCATTCAGGCGCTCCCGCAACACGGCCTCGAGGGCGTTCTCCCACCCGGTCGCAACCTGGATCGCCTGCCACAAGTGCTGGGCGCCGGTGAGCCCGTGCGCTTTCAGCCACGATTCGCGCTCCGGAGAGTTTTCGAGCTTGGCCTGCAATCCCGTCAATGCCCCCAGACGCGCTTCGAGTTCGGTGAACGCGGTCCGCGATTGCTGCGCCTGCTGCGCCGCCTCGGTCCGCTGCTGGCGCGTGCGTTCCACGCGTTCGTTTTGCTCGGAGATCTCCTGCTCCTGCTCGGCCAGCGTCGTCTGCTCCTGCTCCATTTGTTCCTGCACGGCCTGGATCTGGCTGGTCACCGGCGCGGCAATCTGTCTTTGCTCCGACTCCAGCCGCTCGCGCCGCGCCGCCCACTGCGCCAGCGCGCGGCCGGCGTTCGCATGATTCGCTTCGTTGACCCGCAGACCCTGATCGGTCTCGCCCAGCGCACGATCGACATCGGCCAGGCCGGCCGCCACCGCGCGCACAGTCTGTTCCAACGTGGGCAGCGCCTGGTTCGCGACCTGCTCCGCCTGCAGCATTTGCTCGTGGCTGGTAATCGCCGCTTCGAGCGCAGCTTCTGCTGCCTGCAGTTTTTCTGACGCCAGGGTTTGCTGGGCTTCCGTCGCCGTCAGTTGCGCGCGGACGTCGGCCATCTGTTCCGTCAGCCGCTGCTGACTGTCGCGGGTGTACTGCAGTTGTTGCTCGTGGCGCGAGACTTCCGCATTGGCCGCGTAGAATTCGCCCTGTGCCGCATGCAACGCATCGCCCGCCTGATAGTGAGCGCTCTTTTGCGCCTCGATCTGCGCGTCCTTTTCGTGCAGCCGCGCCTGCAAGCCTTCCAGGTCCGCCGTGAGTTGCGCGATTTCGGCAGTCAGCTTTTCGCGTGTGCGTCCCGCCTCCTGCATCCGCGTCGACCACACGATTTGCTGGGCGATCTGCAACCGCGATTCGAGATCGCGATATTCGGCCGCAACCTTCGCCTGCGCTTCCAGCTTTTCCAGTTGGGTGCCAAGCTCGCGCCGTATGTCGTCGATGCGGGCCAGGTTGTCCTTCGCGTCCGACAATCGGGCCTCGGTTTCGCGCCGGCGTTCGCGATACTTGGATACGCCCGCCGCCTCTTCGAGAAACACCCGCAATTCCTCGGGCTTGGCCTCGATGATCCGCGAAATCATCCCCTGCTCGATGATCGCGTAAGCGCGCGGGCCCAGGCCCGTGCCCATGAACAGGTCGGTGATGTCGCGGCGGCGCACGAGCTGATTGTTGATGTGATAAGTCGAGTCGCCTTCGCGGGTCAACACGCGCTTGATCGACAATTCCGCAAACTGGCCCCACTGGCCGCCCACGCGGCCTAAGCTGTTGTCGAACGCCAGTTCGACGCTGGCGCGCCCGACGCGCTTCCTCTCGCCGGCGCCATTGAAAATCACGTCCTGCATCGACTCACCACGCAACGCCGAGGCCCTGGACTCGCCCAGGACCCAGCGCACCGCATCGATGACGTTGGACTTGCCGCAGCCGTTGGGGCCGACGATGGCAACCAGTTGACCCGGCGTGGGAATATGCGTGGGGTCGACGAACGACTTGAAGCCCGACAGTTTTATTGAACTAAGGCGCACTTGTATTATTTCGGCTGGCCGAACCGCTGCACCCGTGACACGCATGGGCCGCAGCAAGTCACGGCGGTAGATGTCGGTGAAAGCGTATAATTATAGCCGAACCTTCCCTCTCTACCCGGGGCGATTTACCCGGGCGCCCACATGCCCTCCCTGCCGAGCAATTCCCTCGAGACGTTTCCCAATCCGAAACCCGGCCGCGACTTCCACATCCACATGGAAGTGCCCGAGTTTACCTGCTTGTGCCCGATGACGGGGCAGCCGGATTTTGCGACGGTGATTGTCGATTACATCCCCGACGCCACCTGCGTAGAGCTGAAAAGCCTGAAACTCTACATGTGGAGCTATCGCAACGAGGGCGCGTTCCATGAGGCAGTCACCAACCGCATCCTGGACGACCTGGTCGAGACTACTGCCCCGCGCTTCATGCGGATCACCGCCAAGTGGTATGTGCGGGGCGGGATTTTTACCAATGTCGTCGCGGAACACCGCCAGCCCGGGTGGACGCCGGCCGCGAAGGTGGAGTTGCTGGAGTTTGATTCAGCGCATCCGATGCGGGGTTGAGGGGCCTGGCACGCGGCGCGCGGGGTGCAATCAGATTCGCCGTTCCTCCACTGCGTGACACGCCACTTCGCCGCCTGCCGGCGCGCGCTGAAATCGCGGCGNNGATGAAAAGTGCAGCCCGACGGCGGATCGAGCGGGTTGGGGACTTCTCCGGCAACCGGGGTGCGCGACTTGCCGGTCATCTCCAGATCCGGCACAGCATCGAGCAGCATTCGTGTATAGGGGTGCTGCGGCGCGCTGAAAATGGTACGCTTTTCCGCGAGTTCAACGACGCGCCCCAAGTACATCACCCCGACGCGGTCGGCGATG
>PLYG01000230.1 GCA_003153335.1 Betaproteobacteria bacterium
ACGCCTTCGCCGGCATCGTCGGCGACTTCTACGCCGTGCATCTGAACGAGGAGTTCGCCAAGACCACGCGCTTCGGCAAGCGCATCGCCCAAGGCGCGCTGTCGGTGGGCTTCCTGTCCGCGGTGATGGGCCACATGGCGGCCCGCGCGCCCAATCCCGGCGCCGTGTCGTACCGCTACGACATTACGTTCAGGGCGCCGGTGCACGCCGGCGACACCCTCACCGCGCGCCTCGATCTGATCGAGAAGGACGACGAGCACAACACCTGCATCTTCAAGGCCGCAGTCACCAACCACGAGGGCACCGTCGTCGCCGACGGCCGCACTTACCTGAAGGTCCTCTAGGGAGCGGGAGAACGAACACCATGTTGTCGAGCATGAGCGAAGAGCAGGAATCGATCCACGCCGCCGTGCGCCGCTTCGCGGAAGCCGAGATCGCGCCGGTGTCCGAGGCGCTGTGGGAGAAGGAGCTTTTCCCCTACGAGATCTGGCGCAAGGTGTGCGAGCTCGGCTTCACCGGGCTGCCTTATCCGGAGGCCTACGGCGGCGGCGGGGGCAGCTGGCTTTCGTACGTCATCGTACTGGAGGAACTGTCCCGCGTCGACTGCGCAGTGGCCAACTCGGTAATGGCCAATTCCACGGTCGCCAGCCTGATCAACAATTTCGGCACCCCTGCGCAAAAGGAGCAGTACCTGCGCCCAATCCTCGATGGCCGTAAGATAGGCGCGATCGCCCTGACCGAGCCGAATGCCGGGTCGGACGCCGCCGCCATCCAGACGCGCGCGGTCGAAGCGCGCGGCCAATGGGTTGTCAACGGCTCGAAAATCTTCATCAGCAACTCGGGTACCGATGTAACAGGGCCGGTGGTGATCGCCGCCATCACCGGAAAGAGGCCCGACGGCCGCAACGAGATCTCTAACTTCATCCTGCCCCACGGCACGCCTGGCTTCACCTACGGGCGGAAACTGAAGAAGATCGGCTGGCGCGCCTCCAGTGCCTGGGAGCTGTTCTTCGCGGACTGCGCGCTGCCGCGCGAGAACCTGCTGGGCGAGCGCGGCGCGGGGCTGCGCCAGACGCTGGCCACGATCAACACCGGACGTATCCTGATCGGCGCTTTGGCCCTGGGCATCCTGCAGGGATCGCTCGATCGCTCGACCGCCTACGTGAAGGAGCGCAAAGCCTTCGGCAAGGTCCTTGCGAGCTTCCAGGCGCTGCAGTTCAAGCTCGCCGACATGGCAACGCATGCCCATGCTGCGCGCCTGATGCTCTACCACGCGGCGGAGCTGAAGGACCAGGGCAAGCCTTTCGACCAGGAGGCGTCGATGGCCAAGCTGTTCGCCACCGAGAGGGCCATGGAGGCGGCGCACCAGGCCATCCAAATCCACGGCGGCTACGGGATTATGAGCGAGTACCCCGTGTCCCGCGCCTTCGGCGACGCCAAGGTGCTGGAGATTGTGGAGGGGACCTCCGAGATCCAGCGCATGATCATCTCGCGGCGGCTGCTCGCCTGACGCGCCGGTTCGCAAACGAGTTCATAGTCATGTTCAATATGGTGATTTGCTTGCGGCCGATCACGGTATCGTCGAAACCGGGGAAAGTTTTCCAGAGCGTAATGGAAGTCTTCATGGTTTTACCCCTTCCGTCAACGCGACACCGCTGCTGACTAACGCGTCGATCTCGCTGTTGCCGTAACCCAGTTCAGCCAGTACCTCGACGGTATGCTGACCCTGCTGTGGCGGTACACGGCGCAGCTCGGGGGCCTTGCCGTCATAACGCACTGGATGTGCCAGCAGGCGCACGCTGCCGGCTTGCGGATGTTCGATCGTCATCACAATGTCGTTGTGCTTGACCTGCGGATCGGCCTCGACCTGCTCGTAATCGTTGACCGGCGCATACCAGACATCATGCACATCAAATGCCTGCATCCAGTCGGCGGTGGTGCGCGTGGTTATCGCTTCATACACGATGCGATTGATCTGGTCGCGCTTGTGCATCGTATCTTTCGGGTCGGAGAAGGCAGCAAGCTCGGGATGATCGAGGGCGGCCGCAAGTTTGGCAGTGGGGGTCAGTGAGATCGCGATCCAGCCATCCAGTGTGCGGTACACGCCGTAAGGCGCCGGATGGAAGCGACTGCCGATCGGTGGATCGGTGCGCTGCCACAACGGGCCTTTGTTCAGATAATAGGTAAATGGCTCGCTCTGCAAGTCCAGCGCTGCATTCAGCAAATTGCTTTCGACCAGCATGCCTTTGCCGGTACGCTCGCGCGACTGCAGTGCAGCGACCACGCCAAAAGCCGCCAGTGCCGCTGCATGCTGATCAACGATGGCCGAGCCGACCGGAGTCGGCGGGGAATCGGCGTCACCGGATAGCATGGTCATGCCGCTCATCGCCTGCAACAACAGATCCTGCCCCGGACGCTTCAGGTACGGACCCGATGAGCCGTAGCCGGTACATGAGCAATATACCAGGCGTGGATTGACGGCCTTCACATCTTCATAACCGAGACCCAGACGCTGCAACACGCCGGGGCGATAATTTTCAATCAGTACGTCGGCTTCGCGCACCAGACGCCAGACAATTTCTTTGGCCTTTTCATTGCGCAGGTCGAGCGAAATACTGCGCTGGTTGCGATTGCCGAGCAGGAAAAATACGCTGACGCCTTCAACGAAGGCATCGAAACCGGCCCAATTGCGCTCGAAGGCACCAGCGGGCGGTTCGATCTTGACGACATCGGCACCGACGTCGGCCAACATCTGCACGGCTGCCGGACCTTGCAGAAAATGCGTAAAACTTAGAACCTTGATGCCTTTAAGCATTGAATCTCCACAGACAATAGTCGGCAATTTCCAGAACCCTTCGCATCACCGAATGTGTTCGCCGGCCGCCTGCGTCGTGGCGAGCGGAGCAGGCGACGCGCAACAACTCGTTGTCGGTCTCGCGTTGTTGGGGAACACTGCCTCAAAGACTGGTCGCCCGTCGGATGACGGCGCGAGAAGCAGTACTGGACCTGGCGGCCGGTTGCCTGGCGGCTGCGCCGTATGCGGCCATCGTCGTGTTCAAAAACGCTCGATAGAGGTGCTCGAGTCGGGCGAAGTTTTCCGCATCCTGCGTGATCGGGCCGGCGCTGTTGACGATGGCGACGATTTGCACGACAACATCGCCGATTGGAGTTGCAGAAGACAGTTCGCCGCGACTGAGCGCACCGGCAACGCCGATCGTTACTGCGGTGCCGAGTTCGGAGGCGAATTGTCGCAGTGTGGCGAGGCTTTTTGAGCTGAGCGAGTCACTGTCGCCGCGCATGCGAGAAATGAGACTCCACGGGTGACCGTTGTCCGTAGGCGAATTGAACCCCCCATAACGCTCACGGTTGAACGCGATGGTTGCATCGATCTTTTCGTTGAGCGAGGAGTGGTTGTTCGTCCAGACCTCGTGAAACCGCGCTACGGTAGCGCTAACGTAATTCTCGATGACCTCTTCGATCAGCGCGTTCTTGTTGCCGAAGTGGTAGTGGATGTTGGCACGCGTCGTTGACAGAGCCTCCGCGATGTCGCCGAAGCTCGCTCCACGATAACCGCGCTGGATGAGTAGATCGGTGGCGACCGCTTTTATTTTCTCGCGCATGCCCGGCTCTCCTTGGGTATCTGACGACGTTGAGGCGTCTACCCGTGAAGTCAGGCCCGGGTTAGAGAGCATTGCATGCTCGCGTTGGCGAGTCGTACCGGAAGTGCGCCTCTTGGCTCTGCTATGCGTTGCGGCAAATTTCATTGTTGCCTCTCTTGAATCTGAAGACTATCATTGACTTGCGTGTAAGTAAAGACGGCGGGGCGCCTCTCTGGCTTCGAGTGCGATGCAGATGCCTCCCTTATACGGAAAATGCAGGTGGCAATCATGGAAACGAGCGATATGGAACTGAGCGAAGAGCACCGAATGATCCGCGCGTCCGCAGCCCGCTTCGCAAGTGACAGGGTGGCTCCGTGCGCGGCCGATCTCGATGCAAACGAGGCCTTCTTTGACGACCTGTACCGCGAGATGGCCCAACGAGGTCTGCTGGGTATCGGCATCGACCAGCGCTATGGCGGAGCGGGCGCGGATCCTCTGGCGTACGCCTTGGTGATGGAAGAACTGGCGCGTGGTTACAGTTCGGTGGCGGACCAGTGTGGGCTGGTCGAACTTGTGGCCACTCTGCTGGAACTGCACGGCAGCCCGGAGCAGCAAAAACAATATCTGGTTCCGCTGCTGCGTGGTGAGCGCAAGTGCGCCTTTGCACTGACCGAGAGCGAAGCCGGCTCCGACGTTGCAAGCTTGAAAACGCGCGCAACGCGGACCGCGGGTGGCTGGCGCCTGAACGGCTCGAAGATCTGGATCCACAACGGCCCCATCTGCGACTTCGCAGTCGTTCTGGCCCGCACGGCCGACGGCAAGACCGGATCGAGCATGTCGACGTTCATCGTGGATCGCAGCCTGGGCGGCTTCAGCAGCGGCGCCAAGGAGCACAAAATGGGACAGCGTGCTTCGCAGTTGTCGACCCTGTTCTTTGACGATGTCGTGCTGCCCGCTGTCGCCCTGTTGGGCGGCGAAGGCGTGGGGTTCCCCAACATCATGCGCTGCCTCGACAAGGGCCGGGTCGGCATCGGCGCATTGTCGGTTGGCATCTGCCAAGCCGCGCTCGATGCCTGTATCGGGCAGGCCAAGGTGCGCCGTCAGTTCGGCAGGGCGATTGGAGAGTTTCAGGCGATTCAGTGGAAGCTCGCGGACATGGCCAAGGACATTTACGCGGCCCGCCTGATGGTGCATGACGCGGCGCGCAAGCTCGGGCGCGGCGAGCGCGCGACGACCGAATGCTCCATGGCCAAGTGCTTCGCGTCGGACGCCGCCGTGGCGCACACCGCGCAGGCGGTGCAAGTTTTCGGCGGCAGCGGTTTTATCCGCGGGATGCTGGTCGAGCGCCTGTACCGCGATGCAAAGATCACGCAGATCTACGAAGGCACCAACGAAATCCAGCGGCTGATCATCGCGCGCGGCCTGCTGCAATAGGCGGGAAAAGACAGGCTTTACAAGGCGCCACTTTGCGGTGCACACTGACCTACGGGCAAGTAAGTAACTGGAGAAATACATGCTGGCAATGATGCTCGACGAACCCAACCGCTTCCGCATGACGGAAGTGCCCATGCCCGAAGTGCAACCCAACCAATTGTTGGTAAAGGTCACTTGTCTTCTTTCTCGCGGTGCAACGGTATTTAATCGCCGGATGGGGCACTGGAGGCGTCAAAGGCTGAGTAAAAAACCAGTTGGGTGAACGTCCAACACAACCCAGGAGAACAAACAAAATGTCGCAACGATTGAAAGACAAGGTCTGCCTGGTCACCGGCGGTGGCTCCGGTATCGGTCGCGCCACCTGCCTGCTGTTCGCAGGCGAAGGTGCCAAGGTCGTGGTGGCCGACAAATCGCTGTCCGCGGCGCGGGCGGTGGCGGCGCAGATCGGCGAGGCAGCCATTGCCATCGAGGTGGACGTGGCGCTGTCGGCCAGCGTGCGCTCGATGATAACCGCCACCGTTCGCGACCTCGGCCGCCTCGACGTGCTGATCAACAATGCCGGCTACGGCATTCCCGGCTCGGTGACCGAAACCAGCGAAGACGACTGGGACAAGCTGATGGCGGTCAACGTCAACGGCGTGTTCTACGGCTGCAAGTACGCGATCCCGGTGATGAAGCAGCAGGGTGGCGGCGTGATCGTCAGCACCGCCTCGATCGTCGCCACCGTGGGCATCCGCAACCGGGCGGCGTACTGCGCGTCGAAGGGCGCGGTGGCGGCACTGACGCGCGCCATGGCGCTCGACCATGTGGCCGACAACATCCGCGTGAATTGTGTCGCACCCGGCACCATCGACTCGCCTTACTTCGAGGAAATCTTCCGCAAGAGCGACCGGCCGGCCGAGTTGCGGCGCGAGCTGGAGGCGCGCCAGGCGATGAACCGGCTGGGCCGGCCCGAGGAGATCGCCAGCGCCTTCCTGTTCCTGGCGAGTGACGAGTCGTCCTTCTGCACCGGCTCGATGCTCATCGTCGATGGCGGGATGACCGCGCAATGACCGAGTCCGTGGTGATGAACATGGCAAGCAACGAGAGCATCGACATCGTCGTCGTTGGCGGTGGCGGCAGCGGCCTGGCGGCTGCGATCGAAGCAGCCCGCTATGGCCGCAAGGTGATGTTGCTGGAGAAAAATCCTCAACTCGGCGGCACGACCATCTGCTCGGTGGGTTCGATCACGGCGACCTGCACGCCGCTGCAGCGCGCCAAGGGCGTTCAGGACGTGCCGCAGGCGCACTTCGAGGACATGGCCTTGTTCGCCGACGATCGCGGCTTTCTCGACAAGGACAACCTGGAATTGCGCCGCCTTCTGGTCGAGCATTTGCCCGACACGGTGCAGTGGCTGATGGACCTGGGACTCGTTTTCTTCGGCACCATGCCCGAGCCGCCGCATCGGTTGCCGCGCATGCACAACGTGCTGCCGCACGCGCGCTCCTATGTGTATCACTTGAAAAAGCGCGCGCTCGAGTTGGGCGTCGATATTCGTCTCGATGCCCCGGTGATCCGCTTGCTGCGGTCCGACGAGCGTGTCATCGGGGTGGAGGTCGCTGCCGGGGGCGGTCAGACACGACACATCGTCGCCCGGCTGGGCGTGATTCTCGCCACCGGCGATTACAGCTCCGCCAAGGAGGTCAAGGCGCAGTTCATGGCGCCCGAGCTGGCCGACATCGAGGGCATCAATCCGACCAGCACCGGCGACGGGCAGCGCATGGTACAGGAGGTGGGCGGCGACATCGTCAACGGCGAGATCATGCTGGGACCGGAGATTCGTTTCGTCGCACCGCCCTGCAAGACCTTCATCGACAATATTCCTCCGATCAAGCCGGTCGCACTGGCGATGCGCTGGGCCATGGACCACCTGCCCTCGTGGCTGCTGCGGCCGTTCCTGATGCTGTTCGTCACCACGAACCTGGCGCCCTCGCACAACCTCTTCAAGAAGGGCGCGATCCTGATCAACAAGGAAGGACAGCGTTTCGTCAACGAGCGCGATAACCCGCAATACGCGATTCCCCGCCAGCCTGAACGCATCGCCTACATCTTGATGGACGCTCGGGTGGGGGTGCAGTTCGACGCTTGGCCGAACTTCATTTCCACCGCACCCGGGGTGGCCTACGCCTACCTCGCCGACTATCGGCGCAATCGCAAGGACATCTCCTTCGCGGCGGCTTCGCTCGGCGCGCTGGCGGGCAAGCTCGGGATTCCGGCGGCGGCGCTGGAACAGACCGTCGCCGAATACAACGCCAACCTTCCAAACGGCGCAACGCCGATCGCTCAGGCACCGTTTCATGCGCTCGGTCCTGCGAAGAGCTGGATCGTGTTCACCGACGGCGGGGCCCGCATCAACAGCCACTTTGAAGTGCTGGATCGCAGCAGCCGCCCGATTCCCGGTCTCTATGCGGCCGGCTCCGCCGGACAGGGCGGCGTGTTGCTCGAAGGCCATGGCCATCACCTGGGCTGGGCCTTCACCTCCGGCCGTCTGGCCGGGCAAAGCACCGCGCTGGGCCGCCAAGCCTGGCCGGAAGCTGCGATCAAAGCGCGCCGCGCCGCGGCTTGACAACGAAATCCTGAACGAAGGACACCTGAACATGTACAACTTGAACGGCACCGCGCCCGTGCTCGCTGGCACGAAGGCACTGGTCTTAGTACACTACCTGCAGGGCCCGGTACAAACATCCGCGCCGTGAGCAGTGCGACCTGATTTTTCTTAACCCGGTTTCCAGGAGAAAGAGCATGACACCCTTCAAGAACTACGAGCCGCGCGGCGTGATTCCCGCCTGTCTGCTGCCGTTCCACGCCGATTTGTCGATCGACGAGGAGTCGTACCGCAAGCATCTGCGCGACGTGACTGCGGTCAAAGGCATCTCGGCCATTACGGTCAATGCGCATTCCACGGAAGTTGCTTCCTGCACTTTCGATGAGCAGCGGCGGGTCATGGGCGTCACGATGGACGAGATCGGCACGCGGGTGCCGGTCGTGCATGGCGTTTACGCCGACGGCAGTCTGGAGGCGGCGCGCATCGCGCGCATGGCGCAGAGCGCCGGTGCCTCGTGCCTGCTGGTGTTTCCGCCCAACCCGTTCACCCTCGGCGAGCAAAGCCGGCCGGAAATGGCACTGACCCACATCAAGACCATTGCCGATGCCTGCGACCTGCCATTGATCGTGTTCCAGTACCCGCTGGCCGGCGGTCAGGGCTATCCGCTCGATACGCTGGTGAAGATGGCCGAACAGGTGCCCAGCTTCCGGGCGATCAAGGACTGGTGCTCCAACCCCATGTTGCACGAAAAACAGATCCGCGTGATGCAGTCGCGCACACCGCCAGTGACCGTGCTGACGACGCACAGCGCATGGCTGCTCAGTTCGCTGGTGTTGGGCTGCAACGGGCTGCTGTCGGGATCGGGCAGCGTGATCGCGGACCTGCAGGTCGCGCTGTGGGAAGCGGTCCAGGCCAACGACCTGCAGCGTGCGCGCGAGATCAATGACCGGATTCACCCGACGGTCGAGGTCTTCTATGCCGATCCTTTCGTCGACATGCACAACCGAATGAAGGAGGCGCTGCACATCCTGGGCCGGTTGCCGCAGGCGCATGTGCGTCCGCCGCTGGTCAAACCGACGGTCGCCGAGATCGAGCGCATTCGCGCGGCGATGAACAAAGCCGGGCTGCGCCAAGAGGGTGGTCTGCAGTTGGCAGCCTGACATGGCCGGTGGCGTTCCGAGCAAGCTATTTGGTGCTGGCCGCATCGGGCCGGTGGAGGTTCGCAATCGTGTGGTCATGCCGCCGATGACCACCCGCCTGGCTGATGCCGAGGGCTACGTTACGGACGCCATGATCGCCTATTTTCGCGCGCGCGCCGCTGGCGGCGCGGGGCTGGTCACGGTCGAGATGGCCTCGCCGGAAAAGGTCGGCCGCCACCGCGGGCGCGAGTTGGGCATCTACGATGACCGTTTTCTGCCGGGACTCAAGCGGCTGGTCGAGGCGATTCACGCGGCGGGTGCCAAGGCGTCGATCCAACTCGGCCATGGCGGTGGCCATACGCGCGCTGACATCTGCGGCGAGCCGCCGATCGCGCCGTCGGCCATCCCGCACTTCGTCTTCGAAGTCACGGGCGCAACCATCGTCCCGCTCGAGATGACGAAGGAGCGCATCGCGGAGTCAACGCGCGCTTTTATCGCGGCGGCCGTGCGCGCGCACCAGGCCGGCTTCGACTGCGTGGAGGTCCATGCCGCGCACGGCTATCTGCTGTCGCAGTTCCTCTGTCCGGAAGAAAACCGGCGCACCGACGAGTACGGCGGTTCGCTGGAAAACCGCGCCCGGTTCGCCCTCGAGATCACACGCGGGATCAAGCGCGCCGTACCCGACACCGGAGTAATTTTCCGCCTGAGCGTTGACGATCTATTTCCTGCCGGCATGCCGCTGAACGAAGGCCTGCAGGTCACCCAGTGGGCCGAAGAGGCCGGCGCCGACGCGATCCACGTGTCGGCCGGCCATTACCGGTCAGTCCCGTCGGCCCAGGTGATGACCCCGCCGATGGCTTATCCCGACGCCCTGTTCCTCGATTACGCCGCGCAGGTCAAGGCGGTGGTCGGTGTGCCGGTGATTGCGGTCGGCCGGCTTGGCGATCCGGCCGTGGCGATGTCCGCGGTCGATGATGGCAACGCCGACTTCGTGGCACTCGGACGCACGTTGATCGCCGACCCCGAGTGGGTCAACAAGGTCGCTGCCGGGAGCGCCATCCGGCCCTGCCTGGCGTGCAATACCTGCGTGAATGAAATGCGCGAGGGCGCGCCGCTGGGCTGCGTCGTCAACGCCACTGCGGCGCACGAACTTGAATTCGCCGCCGCGGCGCCGATCGCCGGCGAGCGCATCGCCGTAATCGGCGCAGGCCCGGCCGGCCTCACCTATGCGCACCTGGCTGCTACCGCGAGCAAAGTCGTGGTGTTCGAGCGTGAGGCCGCGGTGGGCGGTGCGTTCCGCTACGCGGGGAAGGCGCCGATTTTTCAGGAAGTCGAGGCGAACGAGCGCAGCTTCGCACGCTATGTTGAGCAGATGGAGCGGGGGTGTCGCGAGCGCGGGGTCGAGTTCCGGCTGAACGCGGACGTGGAGCGCGATCCCTCGCTGCTCGATTCGTTCGATCGCGTCGTCATTGCCACCGGAGCACGTTACCGCTTCGGGCTCGGCGGACTGGTGCTCTGGCTGCTCGACTCCGGCCTGGGGCGGACGCGCATGGTGAAACGCGGTTTTGCATCAAGCGGGCTGCGCGACTGGTTCTACTACCGGGCGCGCGAAGCGACCGGCGACGCAGTGCGAAGTCGACTGGGTGCGAGAGGCGAACTCGTCGTCATCGGTGATGCCGCCCACGCCGGCAAGAGCAAGGAAGCGAGCGCGCAGGCCTTTCGGGCAGCGCTGCTGCCCACTGCACGATGATCGATCACCGCGATGCGAGAAGTCAGAGAGGAAGGCATGCGCGTGCATGAACCTTGTCTGGAAACCGCAGACGTCGCGCGCTATCGCACGGACCCTGATGCGGAAGGTTGGGGTGCTGTGTGCAGCGGTGGCTGACCGAAATATGAAACTTCTGTTGCCCGTCCTGTTCGCCTCCGTTGCCGCCATCGGCAATGCGATGTTTGCGCTGGGTCAAAGGCAATCCGGGAGCACCAATGGCTTGTTCTTCGTCAGTGCCAGTGCTGCTGTCGCTTTCGTGCTCGGACTGCTGTGCGCGCCCTTGTTTGGACCGCTGGAAGCAGCAGCGACGTTGCGGGACAACATGAGGGCGGTGCTGCTCAGCGGCGTCGGGTTGTTCCTGACCTACCTCGGCTTCAATCTTCTGTATTCGCGCTTCGGTACGTCCTCCTATGTGCTGTACGCGTCGATCTCGATCATCACGACCACCGTCATCGTCGGCATGATGTGGCTGAACGAACCAGTCAACGGCTTGCGAATGGCGGCGATTGCCATGGCAGTTGGAGCGGTCGTTCTCTTTTCTCTTGGATCGACCAAACCCTGAACCAGGGATTAACCCGAAAGAAGTCCGCCGAGGTCCTTCAGCTTGCCAGTGCCCAGGATTCGACCTGCTCTGTGCAATCACAGGCCAGGAACTACCTGGACGAGCGCCGCCGGCTCGGTCCGGCCCCCTCTATAAAAACGGCCGGCTTATAGTGGCGCGCACATGACTACACCCTCGTAGGTCCAGCCGCGATTCACCACCTCCTGTATGGCGGACGTACTGCTGGTGATACGGTGGTTGCTGTCGATGTTGCGGGTCGATCCGTTGTTATAGGCGCGATAGACCGGCACTGTTCCGCCAGGGCATGCGCCATTGACGGGCACTGTCGTCTGGAAGTCGAGGCTCTCAAAATTCCAGCGTTTCTGCGTGGCCGGCGTGCTTGACTGTAGCTGCTTGAGATAGGCGCATTCTCCGGCGTCTGCCGTATAGAAATGCGAGTTGGGGCCGGGCGACTGACTGCCGTAGAAACGGCAGACGGCGGTATTGCCACCCGACTCGAAGGTATTTCCGGTGCGACTCCAGCCCGGCCCCGCGCTGCCGCTGTCGATGGCTGCCGCTTCGTTGGGGTCGGCGGTGATGAAGTAGTTGTCGAGATTGGTATTGTAGAACTCGACCACCGGGGCTCCCGCCGTGAGCACCGGCGCGGGGAAAGCCCGGATGCCGGCGGTGCCGTCGCCGAGCTGGCCGTAGAGGTTGTTGCCCCAGCACTTCACTCCGCCCGCCATGGTGAGCGCGCAGGTGTGGCCGTAGCCCGCCGCGATGGCCGCCACCCCGCTCGCGAGGCCAGACACATTGACCGGCGTCAAGCGCTGGGTGGTGGTGTTATCGCCGAGCTGGCCGTAGTCGTTGTTACCCCAGCACTTCACCCCGCCCGC
>PLYG01000204.1 GCA_003153335.1 Betaproteobacteria bacterium
CATCGGGTTCATGCCGGCGGCAACGTACTTCATGCCTTCCTGCAGAATCGACTGCGCGAGCACCGTGGCGGTCGTGGTGCCGTCACCGGCCACGTCCGAAGTCTTGGAAGCAACTTCCTTGACCATTTGCGCGCCCATGTTCTCGAACTTGTCCTTCAGTTCGATTTCCTTGGCGACCGACACGCCGTCCTTGGTGATCGTCGGGGCGCCAAAGCTGCGCTCCAGCACCACATTACGGCCCTTGGGGCCCAGGGTAATCCTTACTGCATTGGCGAGAATGTTGACACCCGCCACCATCCGGCTGCGGGCCGATTCGCCGAAACGTACGTCTTTAGCTGCCATGTGTATCTCCTGGATTCAAATTGAGGCGAATGTGCCGGGGTATCAGGCGACGATGCCGATGATGTCGTCTTCCCGCATATGCAGGTAGTCGTTGCCGTCCAGCTTGAATTCGGTGCCCGAATACTTGCCGAACAGGATCTTGTTGCCGACCTTCACGCCCATCGGAATAACCTTGCCGCTGTCATCCAGCTTGCCGGGACCGACAGCGACCACCTCGCCTTGCGAGGGTTTTTCAGCGGCGGTGTCGGGGATGACGATGCCGCCGGCAGTCTTGCGTTCATCTTCGAGGCGTTTGACGATCACGCGATCGTGCAGAGGACGAATCTTCATATAAATGACTCCTTGGTTTGATCGGAACGGCGGCCAATAAGAAGGCGACCGGTGAAAAACAACGCGGCGAGAGAGCGAAACTACGGAAGCACCCAGTTATTAGCACTCAACACCGACGAGTGCTAATAATAGGGCCAAGAACGAGGAAATGCAAGGGCTGGCTGGATTGACAGCAGCCGATTGCCTGCTTTGGGATGACCACGGCTGACGCCGGCCACAGCGTCGTCGCCGGGGTCGCATCCGCCTAAAGTGGCGCCCGCCGGGGCGGCTGGGCGCCTGCCGCCCGAACCGCGATTACGCGGGCAACATCGGAAATCGAGTAAAATCAGTACCGTTCCGAAGAAAATTCATGTCGCTCTACGCCATAGGACTCAATCATCAGACCGCCCCGCTCGCCGTGCGCGAGCAGGTGGCGTTTGGCGTGGACGCTCTGACGGAAGCGCTGCGGGACCTGTTTGGCAAGCGCATTGCCAAGGAAGCGGCGATCCTGTCGACCTGCAACCGCACTGAAATATACTGCCACGCGCAGGAGCCGGATGCGGTCGCGAAGTGGCTGGCCGACTACCATCGGCTGGCGATCGATCGTGTGGCCCCGCACCTTTATTTTCATCCGGGCGAACGCGCCGTGACGCACGCGTTTCGCGTCGCCAGCGGACTCGATTCCATGGTATTAGGCGAGCCGCAGATCCTGGGCCAACTCAAGCAGGCCGTACGTACCGCGGAAGCCGCCGGCACGGTCGGCCTGGTGCTCAACAAGCTTTTTCAGAGGTCATATTCAGTCGCCAAGGAGGTCCGTACCCACACCGATATCGGCGGCGCGTCGATTTCCATGGCGGCGGCCAGCGTCAAGCTGGCGCGGCGGATTTTCCCGACCCTGGAAGAGACCCATCTGCTGCTGATCGGCGCGGGAGAAATGATCGAACTTGCAGCGACGCATTTTGCGGCGGCGTCTCCGCGCAGCATCACGGTGGCGAACCGGACCTTGTCGCGTGGCGAGGAATTGGCGGCCCGTTTCGGGGCGAGCGCGATCACGCTCGCGGACCTGCCAGACCAATTGGCGCGGTTCGATATCATCGTCACCTCAACTGCGAGCTCACTGCCCATACTCGGCAAAGGCCTGCTCGAGCGGGCCGCGAAGGCCCGCAAGCATCGGCCGGTTTTTATTGTCGACCTCGCCGTTCCGCGCGACGTGGAGCCCGAAGCGCGCGAGCTCGACGACATATTCCTTTACAGTGTCGACGATCTGAGCGCGCTGGTGCGCGACAATCTGAAACTTCGGCAAGGCGCGGTCGAAGAGGCCGAAGCCATCATTCTCGAGCAGTCGAGTTCATTTGTGCAGTGGCTGGAATCGCGA
The DNA here is from genome assembly GCA_003153335.1 of Betaproteobacteria bacterium. Classification (GTDB taxonomy): domain Bacteria; phylum Pseudomonadota; class Gammaproteobacteria; order Burkholderiales; family Casimicrobiaceae; genus PALSA-1005. The sequence goes on from PLYG01000204.1 coordinate 2,027, forward strand.
ACGGTCGTCCCAACCCTCAAGGCGATGCGTGAGCAGGGTGAGGCGATTCGCAACGCGGAACTCGAGCGTGCAAAGCGCCTGCTTGCCAACGGGTCCGATCCGGCGGAAGTGCTGGAGCAGATGAGCCGTGCACTCAGCAACAAATTCCTGCACGCGCCGTCGCAGGCGCTCAATCAGGCAGCCGCCGCGGATCGCGCGGAAATGCTTGCGCTCTACCAGCGCATCTACAACTTCCCCGATCCGGAATGAAGGCTTCGCTCGCGGCCAAGCTGGCGCAGTTGACGCGCCGGCTGGCCGATCTTGATCAATTGTTGGGTGCGGAGAAGGCGACGGCTGATCTCGAGAGCTTTCGTCGCCTGTCGCGAGAGCGTGCCGAGATCGGCCCGGTCGTTTCGCTGTATGGCGAGTACCAGGCCGCAGAGCGCGACCTGGCGGCTGCGCAGGAAATGCTCGCAGATTCCGGTTTGCGCGAATTTGCGCATAGCGAAACCGAAGCAGCGCGTGCGCGAATGACCGTCCTCGAGGCAGAACTTCAGAAAGCGCTGTTGCCGCGGGACCCCAACGACGAGCGTAACATTTTTCTCGAGATCCGTGCTGGCACCGGCGGCGACGAATCCGGGCTTTTTGCGGGCGACCTGTTCCGGATGTATTCCCGTTACGCCGAACGCAACCGATGGCAAGTCGAGTTGGTGTCGGAATCGCCGAACGATCTCGGCGGCTTCCGTGAGGTGATCCTGCGCATCATCGGCGCCGGCGCCTATTCCAAGTTGAAGTTCGAGTCAGGCGCGCACCGGGTGCAGCGCGTGCCGGAAACCGAAGCGCAAGGCCGCATTCATACCTCGGCGTGCACGGTCGCGGTTTTACCGGAGGCGGACCCGATTCGCGATATCGACATCAATCCGGCGGACCTGCGTATCGACACTTTTCGGGCCAGCGGCGCCGGCGGACAGCATGTGAACAAAACCGATTCGGCGGTCCGCATCACGCACCTACCCACCGGGCTCGTCGTCGAGTGCCAGGACGACCGCTCGCAACACCGAAATCGAGACCGGGCGATGTCAGTGCTGGCTTCGCGCTTGCTGGACCAGCAGCGCCGCACACAGCATGCAAAGGAGGCGGCTGAGCGCAAATCGTTGGTTGGCAGCGGCGATCGATCCGAGCGTATCCGGACCTACAATTTTCCCCAGGGTCGGGTCACCGACCATCGAATCAATCTGACTTTGTACAAGATCGACCAGATCATGGATGGGGACCTGATAGAGCTGACCGCCGCGCTGATGGCCGAGCATCAGGCAGAACAACTGGCAGCGTTGGGGGCGGGGGCGGGCTAGCGGCGACGGCGCGCAAGTCGTGCCGCGCCCAGGCCCGCCAACAGCAGCGACGCGAGGACAAGCCCCATTTGGGAAACTGCGGGGATTTGTACTGCAGGCACTATGGCGAAACTGACGAGATTCAGCAGCAGTTTGGTATTGGTATCGGAGATCACATCGTTGTGGTCGATGCGGTCGCCGAACACGACCACATAGCCCGCCCCGATTTGCTCGAAGCGAACATAGTTGTTGTCGATCAGGGTTCCACCGGTAGTGCCGTTCCCCGACGTTACACTCAGGGTGCTCCCCGAAATGTTCCAGGGCTTTTGTGTAAACTGTCCGTTGGGCAGCGCGGACGTCGTCCCGATCGTGGTGGTCGTGAATGCGATTGTCGACCCGATGCCGGCAAGCAGGTTGTTGTAGGTCGGGAGATCGATCCCTGTGTCGCCAAAGACAAAGATCATTCCGCCGTCTTTTACGAACTGGCGCAGCAATGCCAGTTCCGCGGCGGTCGGCGTAGCAGTCGGCTCGCCGATCAGGTAGACGCTCGACATCTTCACAGAGGCGCCGCCGATGGCTCCATCGTTGTCGACCCGATGCCCGGCATCCTGCATCGCGGTCTTGATTTTGGTCATATGCGAGTTGTTCCATGACCGGCTGCTCGCGTCCCAGTTGGCGATCACGCCCGCATGGGCATCGCCCGCCACACCGAAGGGGACCAGCAAGATGGCGGCAAGGAAAACAGCAACGCAGAAGCCACCTCGGCGCATTGAACAGCCTTAAATTTGTCGCAGGGAAATTACTAACAATATAAGCACGATGTCACCCCCAGTCAATTCAATCCCGGCGCCGAGTGCCGGGGTCACGGTTGGGTCGTTGCTAAGGGGCAACGATTTGCCCCGTCTCGAACGCACGCTTTTGCTCGCACACGTGCTGAACGTCAATCGTGAGTCAGTGCTTGCTCACCCGGAAACGGGCTTATCTCAAGAGGTTGTAGAGCAGTTTTCTAGTTTGCTCAGACGCAGACTGGCCGGCGAGCCGATCGCGTATCTGGTCGGCTCGCGCGAGTTCTATGGGCTGAATCTGCGCATCACTCCAGACGTCCTGATTCCACGGCCCGCTACCGAGTTATTGGTGGAAGCGGCGCTGCGGCGGCTCCCAGAGTCATCACCAAGCCGGGTGCTCGACCTCGGAACGGGATCAGGGGCCGTCGCCATAGCGATCGCCAAGTATCGGCCGCACCTGCAGATCGACGCGCTCGATGTGGCGGATGCCGCAGTTGCGCTGGCGGCGGCCAATGCCAGGATGCTTTCGGTTTCCAATGTGAGATTCTACCGGTCCAACTGGTATTCCACCTGCGCCGAGCGTTTCTACGATGTCATTGTCAGCAACCCGCCTTATATTTCGGCAGCCGACCCGCATCTGTCCGAAGGGGACTTACGGTTCGAGCCCAGAATGGCGCTGACGCCGGGCGCGGATGGCTTGGCGGCGATCCGGAGCATCGTGGCGGGGGCCGCGTCCCGGCTCGCGCCAGGTGGCTGGCTGTTGTTCGAGCATGGGTATGACCAGGCGGAACGTTGCCGCGATCTGATGGCCGAGGCTGGATTTGTCGCGATTGCCACGCTGCGCGATCTCGCTGGCATCGAACGGGTTTGCGAAGGCTGGATACCGGTCGGCTCCGTCAAAGCAGATTTCTGACCAATGGCTGCAGATCACTCTACAGGGCGTGCGGGAGCGCAACGCCGAGGCCCTCGGTCCAGGCGCGCAATCCCTCCATGATCCCGGGATAAAGTTCAACTCCGTCCCGCTGCTGCCGGTGAAACTGGGCGAGGCCCCGCTCTCCGGGGAGACGCACTTTGTCGACGCCCGGCCTGGGCGTCGCCGCATGGCAGGCGGCCGCGAGCCAGTCTGTTTGCCGCGTAAACTGCGCAAGTCCGCCGAAGGCTTCCGGATCGATGATTTGCAGAAACACGGTTGCCCCCCACCCTTCGGCCGGGTCGGCGCGGCCATACCCGGACAATCCTGCGGTCAGGGCCTCGATCAACAATGCTAGCGAATACCCTTTGTGCCCCGCGTCGAGTCCCCCGGTCGGCAGCAATGTCCCCTTCGGCTCCTTGAACAGCACGCCAGGATCGTCGGTCGGATTGCCTAGATGATCCTGCACCCAGGGGTGGGGCAGGCGTCGACCTTCCTGAAAAAGCCGGTTGGTCAGGCCATTGGTGGTCAGGCTGGCCGATATGTCGAGCAGGATCGGGTCGCCCGAAGTCGGAATGCCTGCGGCGATCGGGTTGGGTGTGAACACCGGCGTCACTGCGCCAAAGGGTGCCACACTCGCCCCGGCGGGGTCCGAGCAGGAAAGAACGATCATCAGCCCTTGGTCGGTGGCGCGTTTCAGATACGCGGCAAGACAGGCAATGTGGTGCGATCGGCGGATCGAGACCGTTCCTGTTCCATGCTTCCTGGCGATCGAAGCAGCGGTGTCCAGCGCGCGCAGCACCAGCCACGGACCCGGTAACCTGTTGCCGTCCCACAATTCGGACGCGGTGTGTTTTGCGACAACGCAGGGCGACCCCGCACGCAGCATGGTGCCGGAATCGAGCTCTCGCAGGTAGGCTGAGAGCAATTGCAGACCGTGCGTGGTATGACCCAGAAGGTCCCCCTCCACGAGGACCGCGGCGACATCGGCGGCGACCAGGTCGTCCAGACCCGCGCGGGTCAACAGATCACGAGCGAAACGGACAAGGGATGCTGCAGAGTAACGAAGCGGGCTGGTCATGGGTAGAAACAGTGCGTGAGACGCGCCCGCGCGTCGGGCGCAATCAATGATCGGAATGCGCCGACAGTGGGCTGCGCGCGTAACGAATGCGTACCCACTTCAACCGGGTCCTGCGAATCAGGCCCCCAACCTTAGAGTGATCACAGAGCGATGTCAAGGTCGACCCGTGCTCAAATCGAGCGCGACAGCAAAGTCTATTGGGACATCGTAAGGCCTCTGGAGTACAGTGCGCTGCTGGGAACCGCGCTGGACAATCTTGCGCTCGGCAAGACGGTGATTGCAGTCGCGCCGTTTGGACCGGAGCTCCGCGATTTGGGTTGAGTGCGCCGCCCTGCGAAGACTTGTTCGTCTTGCGCAATACGGGCCGGGTGCCGTTGCCCGACCTTGTGAAACAGGCTTTTGACTACTTGCATTCAAAATGACCACACTATCCAAAGACAGTTTTTCCGCAATGCTTCGCGCCGCCCGGGTGATGCCCATTCTGACCGTGCGCGATGTGACCCAGACGGTACGGACAGCCGAGGCGCTTGCAGCGGGCGGTCTGACAGTGATGGAAATCACCTTGCGCACCGATGTCGCGGTGACGGCAATCCGGGCCATTCGCAATGAAGTCCCCGCTGTGACCATCGGCGCAGGGACTTTGCTCAAGAGAGGCGACTTCGCGCGCGCAGAGGATGCGGGCGCCCAGTTCGCGGTTTCGCCGGGGCTCACCGACGAGTTGGCCCAGGACGCGCTGCGGAGCCATTTACCGTTCCTGCCCGGCGTGCAAACCGCCGCCGACGTGATGCGGGCGGTTGGTTACGGTTTTCGGGAACTCAAGTTTTATCCCGCCAAGGCTGCGGGCGGGGTCGATGTGCTGGTCGACTTTTCGAGCATCTTTCCGCAGGTCGGATGGTGTCCGACCGGCAAAATCGGGCGCGACGATGTTACGAGTTATCTGGCCCTGCCCTCGGTGCTGTGTTGCGGGGGGTCGTGGGTCGCGCCGCAAAATATGCAATCGCGCGAGGATTGGCAGGGAATCACCCGGCTGGCCGCCAGTGTCAAGCCGATGCGGGTTGCGAGCTGACTGCAACCCGCATCGGCTTGAAGACACCAAGTTTGCCGATTTGCGAAGCGCTGTGAAAAAAAGCACCCTGCAATTGGTCAGGCCGCTTGACCACCTGCTCCGCCTGAATTAGATTCGGACTCCGGATCCCCGATCAAAACATTCACCGTCAAGGAGACGCGCCCGGCCCATTCCCCGGTCGCCACCAATCATGCCTGCCCGCAAGAAACCGGTTTCNNAAAACCCCCACGCCCCCGCGTCATTCAAGCGGCGCAGCCAGAACTGGTTCGGCCGCGACGACATCTACGGGTTCCTTTACCGTTCGTGGGTCAAGAACCGCGGCGTTCCGCACGACCAGTTCGACGGACGTCCGGTGATCGGCATTTGCAATACCTACTCCGAGCTCACACCGTGCAATTCGCATTTCAGGACGCTGGCCGAGCAAGTGAAGATCGGCGTTTGGGAGGCGGGCGGCTTTCCGCTGGAGTTCCCGGTGATGTCGCTGGGCGAGACGATGCTGCGCCCGACCGCCATGCTTTTCCGCAATCTCGCGTCGATGGACGTGGAGGAATCGATCCGCGCCAATCCGCTTGACGGCGTCGTGCTGCTGATGGGCTGCGACAAGACCACGCCGGCGCTGTTGATGGGCGCCGCCAGCGTCGACCTGCCGACTATCGGTGTCTCCGGCGGACCCATGTTGAGCGGCAAGTACAAGGGCCAGGACATCGGCTCCGGCACCAATACCTGGTCGATGTCCGAGGCGGTGCGCGCCGGCACCATGCGGCTGGAGGAATTCCACGAAGCCGAATCGTGCATGCACCGCTCGCATGGCCACTGCATGACCATGGGCACCGCGTCGACGATGGCCAGCATGGTCGAAGCCCTCGGCGTTGGCTTGCCCGGAAATGCGGCTTATCCGGCGGTCGATGCGCGGCGCAATTTGATCGCACGCATGGCCGGGCGGCGCGCGGTCGATATGGTCGAGGAAGACCTGCGGATGTCGAAGATTCTGACCCGCGCTGCGTTCGAAAACGCAATCCGTACCAATGCGGCGATCGGCGGATCGACCAATGCCGTCATCCACCTGATCGCGCTGGCCAGGCGCATTGGAGTCGACCTGGCGCTGGAGGACTGGGACAAGTTCGGCCGCGGCGTGCACACGCTGGTCAACCTGATGCCCAACGGCAAGTATCTAATGGAAGATTTCTGCTACGCGGGTGGGCTGCCCGCGGTGCTGCGCGAGCTGGGCGAAAACGGCTTGCTCAACAAGAAAGCCCTGACCGCCAACGGCAAGACCATCTGGGCCAACAACAAGGACGCGCCCTGCCACGATCGCGGCGTGATCTTTCCGTTTGCGGAGCCATTCAAGCGTGATACCGGTATCGCCGTGTTGAAGGGGAACCTGTGCCCCGGCGGCGCCATCATCAAACCGTCGGCGGCGACGCCCAAGCTGCTGCAACACAAGGGCCGGGCCGTGGTGTTCGACAACATCGAGGACTTTCACACCCGCATCGACGATCCGAACCTGGACATCGACGAGACCTGCGTCATGGTGCTGAAGAACTGCGGACCCAAAGGATTTCCCGGCATGGCGGAAGTGGGCAACATGCCTCTTCCACCCAAGGTGCTGAAGCGGGGCATCACCGATATGGTGCGCATCTCGGATGCCCGGATGAGCGGAACGGCGTACGGCGCCGTCGTGCTGCATATAGCGCCAGAAGCCGCGGCAGGTGGGCCGCTGGCGCTGGTGCAGAATGGCGATCTGATCGAACTCGACGTCGCCAGGCGGAAGCTGCAACTGCATGTCAGTGAGGCCGAACTGGCCAAACGCCGCGCCAAGTGGAAGCCTCCCGCGCCGCCGATGTCGCGCGGCTATGTGAAGTTGTATGTCGATCACGTGAACCAGGCCAATGAAGGCTGCGATCTCGATTTTCTGGTGGGCGGTTCCGGACCCGGCGTGCCGCGGGACAATCATTGATTCGTCGCTTCCGCCGGCTTTGGAATTACAATGGCTGGCGGTTGGCATGATCATCGTGACCGCAACGGCTGCCGACTGCAGCGCCGAATTGCGCGAGCCACTGCCTCGCGCACCTGACTCGCGCAGTCAACACGTTTCCAAGGAGAAACCAGCATCAGCAAAGTTAGCCGTCGCGACGTTCTGAAAGCATCCGCGGGTTTGGGCCTGGGCGCTGTCGTCACCGGGTGCGCGAGCACAGGTCAGGGGGGCAATGCGGACCTCGTCCTTGCCGCGCCCCCCATGGTGTCGGTGCCCGTCATCAATTCGACGCAACGCTTTCCGGTTCGCCGCATCTATTGTGTAGGACGCAATTACGCGGCGCATTCGCGGGAGATGGGTTCGGATCCGACGCGCGAGCCGCCGTTCTTTTTTCAGAAGCCGACCGACGCAATCCAGGTCGTCAATCCGGGGACCGTGGGCGACCATCCCTATCCTTCCAAGACCAAAAACTATCACTATGAGTGCGAGCTGGTGGCCTTTATCAACAAACGCGGCAGGAATATCGCCGCCAGGGATGCTCTCGACTACGTCTACGGTTATGCGGTCGGACTCGACATGACCCGGCGCGACCTGCAGCGGATGATGGGCGACGAAAAGAAGCCGTGGGAGATCGGCAAGTCGTTCGACCGGGCGGCGCCGATCAGCCATATTTATCCGGCGGCACAAGTCGGGCATTTGAAGGAAGGCGCGATCTGGCTCAAGGTGAACGGCCAGATCAAGCAGACCAGCGATCTCAAGAACATGATCTGGAGTGTCGCCGAGCAGATCGCCAATCTGTCCGAGTATTACGAACTCTTCCCAGGCGACATCATTTATTCGGGGACGCCGGAAAACGTTGGTCCCGTGGTGCCGGGCGATCTGATGGTTTGCGGGATCGACAAAGTGGGTGAGCTGCATGTGAAGGTGGTGTAGGTAGATGTCGCGGGTCCCTGGCAGCACACCAGTCGGCGTCGCCCGATCCATTCCCCCGCTTGAGATTCAGCAACCTCGGCGCTGCGGCTGGTGCTCCGCTGATCCGCTCTACGTCGCCTACCACGATGAGGAATGGGGCGTGCCCTCGCACGACGACCGTCACCTGTTCGAGATGCTGATTCTGGAAGGCGCGCAGGCCGGACTGTCCTGGATCACCATCTTGCGCAAGCGGCAAAACTATCGCGAAGCGTTCGACAATTTTGACGTGAAGCGCGTCGCGCGCTACACGCCAGCCCGGATCGACAAACTGCTTGCCAATCCGGGCATCGTCCGCAATCGCCTGAAGGTGGGCGCCGCTATTGTCAACGCGCAGGCACTGCTCCGGATCCAGGACGAATTCGGTTCGCTGGATCGCTTTGTGTGGCAATTTGTCGGGGCTAAGCCGCGTCAGAACGCATGGCCGTCATTTCGGGACGCTCCGGCCAGGACCGTGGAGTCGGACGCGCTGTCCGAAGCGCTGCTTGAGCGCGGCTGCAAGTTTGTCGGCGCGACGATCATGTATGCGTTCATGCAGGCCGTTGGCATGGTCAACGATCACGAAATCGGATGCCATCGGCATTGGCCGGTGCGGGCGCTGCAAGGCCCGAGCCGACGGAGTTTGTAGAGCGTCTGTGCGCGCCTCGACCAGCCCGGCGCGCGCAATTAATATCAATTAATCCGCCCGCGGGCCAGTCGAGGAGCGGACATTTTTTGTGGGTGCCATGAAAGTACTTTTTAGCGATCAGGACTATGTCGATTTGAGTCTGGAACAAGCCGTGTTCGACGCCGCCGGGATTGACATGGTCCTGGCCCACCGCGCAGTGACGGAAGATGCGGTGATCGAGGCGGGGAAGGGCTGCTCGGCCATCCTGCTGCAATGTGCGCCGATCACCGGTCGCGTGCTGGACGCGCTGCCCGAAGTGGGGCTGGTAGCGCGGATCGGAGCGGGCTACGACACGATCGATACCGACGCCTGCGCCAGGCGCGGGGTATGGGTGGCGAACTCGCCCGACTACGGTGTGGGCGAAGTGGCGACCCATGCGTTGGCGATGGCCCTCGCGTTGATCCGCCACTTGCCGTTCTATGATCGCGACGTCAAGGCGGGAACATGGCACTACGGGTCGGCTGGCCGTGTCCGCCGGTGTTCCGATATGATACTGGGCATCGTCGGACTGGGCCGGATCGGCAAGCGGATGGCGCACATTTCACGGAATCTATTCCGGCGCGTGATCGCCTGCGACCCGTACATTATCGATGGCGATTTTCCGGCGTATGTCGAACGCGCATCGCTGGACGAAATCTTCGAGCAAAGCGACGTGGTCAGCCTCCACACACTGCTCAACAGTGAAACGCGCGGCATGATAGCCGCGCGCTTGCTGAGCACGATGCGCCCTGGCGGCTATCTGGTTAATACCTCGCGCGGGGCAGTGATCAATATAGAGGATCTGGTTGCCGCGGTCTCCAGCGGTCGCCTCGATGGCGTGGGACTCGACGTCATGCCCGAGGAACCTGTCCCTATCGACCACCCGCTTGTGCGGCATCCACGGGTGATCCTGACGCCGCACGCCGCGTTCTATTCGGTCGAGGCGGAACGGGACCTGCGGCGCAAGTCCGCCCAGAACATCGCCACGTGGGCCAGGACCGGCCAGCCCGACTATATCGTAGTCCGCGGGACCAAACGTCCGCCCGGAATTTGAGGTATCATTTTTGGTATAGCGGTCAAACAACTAAATCATATAGATGACTTTGCAGCGGACGTCAAAATAGCACAAGGAGAGCATTCATGAGGGTACGCAAATTGCATCAGGTATTGCTCGCCGCGGCTGTCGGCGTGGCGTTTCTGTTCGGTACCGGCGCGGCGAGCGCGCAGGAGAAGCTGACCGTATGGTGGGTGAAGGGCTTTTACAAGTCCGAAGATGATGCGCTGTTCGAGGCGATCAAGAAGTTCGAGGCAAAGACGGGAGTCAAGATCGAGCTGTCGCAATATCCGGTTCAGGACATGATCCCGAAAACAGTTGCGGCGCTCGATTCGGGCACACCGCCCGATGTCGCGTACGCGGATGTGTATGATTTCCAGGTCACCGGGAAATGGGCGTACGACGGCAAGCTCGAAGACATTTCCAGCGTCATCGCGCCGATGAAGGACAAATTCCTCAAGAACACAGTCGAGACCACCTTTCTCTACAACGACAAGACCAAGAAGAAAGCGTATTACGCCTTTCCGCTAAAGCAGCAGACGATGCATATCCAGTACTGGAAGGACATGCTGGCCGAAGCGGGCTTCAAGGAGTCCGACATTCCCACGGGATGGAAAGCGTACTGGGATTTCTGGTGCGACAAGGTCCAGCCTGCTTACCGGACAATTACGCGCAAACGCGTATACGCGATCGGCCAGCCGATGGGGGTCGACTCCAGCGATTCCTTTTATTCGTTCCTGACGGTCATGGATGCGCACAACGTCAAGCTGGTTGACGATGACGGCAAGCTCCTGGTCAACGATCCCAAGGTCCGCCAGGGCCTGATCGCGGCGCTGAAGGATTACACGGACATCCGCACGCGCGGTTGCACGCCACCGTCGTCGACCAGCTGGAAGGATCCCGACAACAACGTCAGCTTCCACAACAAGACGATCCTGATGACGCATAATGCGACGATTTCGATCGCCGCGAAGTGGCTGGACGACGCGAACAACGAAGCACTGACTCCCGAGCAGCGCGCGGCCGGCAAGAAGGCCTACTACGAGTTGATCGCCACCTCCGGCTTTCCCAACAAGCCAGATGGCTCGAAAATGGTTTATCGCGCGGCGGTCAAGACCGGCGTGATTTTCGAAGCTTCGAAGAACAAGGCGCGGGCGAAGGAGTTCGTAACATTCCTTTTGCAGGACGAAAATCTGCGGCCCTATGTCGAAGGGTCGCTGGGCCGCTGGTTCCCGGTGACCAAATCGGGCATCACCAGTCCGTTCTGGCAAGCCGATGTGCATCGCAAGGCCGTGTACAACCAGTTCGGCGCCGGCACCGTCACGTTCGAATTCACCAAGAACTACAAGTTCACGATACTGAACAACGAGAACGTGTGGGCGAAGGCAATGAGCCGCGTCGTCAACGAGAATGTGCCGGTCCCCAAGGCCGTCGACGAAATGATTGCCCGGATCAAGGAAGTCGCGGGCTGATCGCGCTTCCTCTTGCCTTGCGAGCGGCGGGCGGCGTACACGGGTTCTTGTAACCCGGGCGCAGGCCCGCTTCTCACAGGCAGCTGACAATCGGCGCTGTTATCCATGTCCACGGCCGTACTACCGCAGTCGCAGCCGGCATTTCCTGCCGGCGCGAAAAAGAGCTTGTCGTCATGGCAGGTCTGGGGCGCGATCCTGATCGCCCCCTACGTCCTGGTCTTCCTTGTGTTCGTCCTCTATCCGGTCGGGTACGGTCTCTGGCTGGCGCGCCATCCGGAGAGCTATGTCAAGCTGTTCAACGATCCGGTCTTCCCGCGGTCGGTGATCAACACGCTGTATTTCCTGATCGTCGGCATCAATATCAAGATGGCGATTGCCCTGGTGCTGTCGGGATTTTTCGTGCAGGCGCGCACCTGGATCAGGTGGCTGTCGCTCTTGTTCATCCTGCCCTGGGCAGTGCCCTCCATCCCTACGATACTCTCGATCCGCTTCATGTTGAACCCGGAGTGGGGCATCATCAACTCGGTCATCTTCCGCTTGACCGGCGCGGACGGCCCGAACTGGCTCAATGACCCGTTTTTGGCGCTGACATTGGCGATGGTGGTCCACATCTGGAAGTCGCTGCCATTCTGGACACTGATCCTGATTGCCGGGAGGCTTGCGATTCCGGCGGACATGTATGAGGCCGGATCGGTAGACGGCGCTACGTCGTGGCAGAAATTCCGCTATATCACCTGGCCGTCGATGCAGACGCTTTATCTGACCTCGACCATCCTGTCCATGATCTGGACGTTGGGCGACTTCAACAGTGTCTATCTGCTCACCGGGGGCGGACCGGCCGATCTGACGCATGTGCTGGCGACCATCGGCATCCGCTACTTGCGGCTCGATGAAGTCGACATGTCGATGGCGGCGATAGTCTGCGCGCTGCCGCTGATGCTGCCGCTAGTGTACTTCATGATGAAGCGGCTGTCCAAATGAAAAAGCCGCTCGCTCTCAGAATTGCCACCGAAGCGAAGCTACTGCTGATCGGCATCCCCGTTTTCCTGTGGACGATGCTGCCGATCTATCATATGTTCCTGTTTTCGATTTCGCCCAAGGAGTCCGCGTTCGAGGGCAAGCTCTGGCCCGATCACCCAACCTTGCACAACTTCGAGTTCGTTTTCTTGGAAAAACACTACTACCTGAGCCACTTCTGGCTGCAACTCTGGAATTCACTGCTGATCGCGGTGGCGGTGGGCGTGCTCACGCTGGTCGTCGCGACGGGCGCGGCATTTGCGATCAGCCGGCTCAAGGTGACGGGCGGCCGGACGATCATGAACCTGGCGCTCTTCACTTATTTCATACCTGCAGCGTTTCTCGCCGTGCCCATGTACAAGACGATGGGGAATTACGGTCTTCTCAACACTCAGTGGGCGCTGATTTTGGCGATGGTGACCATCGCGTCGCCCTACTCGATCTGGGTGCTCAAGCAGGCGTCGGACAAGCTGCCGTACGAGCTAGACGAGGCCGCAAAAGTGGATGGCGCATCGCCGCTGCAACTGTTCCGTCTGGTCTACCTGCCGCTGATGGCGCCCTCGCTGGTTGCGGTCGGGACCTACGCGCTGCTGCTCGCGTGGAACNNGCCGACGATTCGCCGTGGGAGCTGCTGATGACAACCGGCCTGGTCTACGCGCTTCCGCCGGCGGCGATTTATTACACGTTCAAGCGGTACATGGTGTCGGGGTTGACCGCCGGCGCCGTGAAGAACTGATCTTCCACTGCAGATGACTCTGGTCGAACGCCTGGGCAAATGTTACTCGGGCGCCATTCATGACGTGCTCCGGGCGATGGGCCATGAGCGCTGCGTGCTCCCCTCTTCGATTCGGCCGCTGGATGCAACAAGAAAAGTTGCAGGTCCGGTGTGGACAGTTTCAGGCCATATCGACCGCAACCAGTCGGCGCACGACACCTTGCTGGGCTGGACCACACTGCTGTCCAGGGCGCCGACCGGGCATGTGGTGATTTGCCAGCCGCAAAATCACGACGTTGCGCTGATGGGCGAACTCTCGGCCGAGACGCTGATGAACAAAGGCGTGCTGGGTTATGTCGTAGATGGCGGCTGCCGCGACACGGATTTCATTCTGGAATTGGGATTCCCGGTGTTTCATTCGTTTTTTACGCCGTCGGACATCGTCGGCCGCTGGATTCCCGACCGCTACGCGGAGCCCATTACCCTGGGCGAAGTCACGATCCGGACCGGCGACTATGTGCTGGGTGACCGCGACGGCGTGGTCGTCATTCCGTCGGAGCTGGCCGACGAGGTGGTGACCAGGACCGAAGCCGTCGCGCAGACCGAGAACCAGGTGCGCGGGGCGATTCGCGGCGGAATGGATCCGGTGGAAGCCTACCTGAAATACCGGAAGTTCTAGCTGCCGTGGACCGCCGGCTGGTCTTGCTCGCTCCCGAGGACAATTGCGTCGTGGTCGCGCGTGCGCTGTCAGCGGGCGAACGCGTGGAAATCGATGGTGTCGATATGGTCGTTGGCAGCACGGTGGCCATCGGCCACAAGCTCGCGCGCCGGGCGATCGCCGAGGGTGAACAGGTGATCAAGTACGGCGCCATCATCGGTCATGCGACGGCGGCAATCGCGGCAGGCACCCACATTCACACCCACAACCTGGACAGCGACTACATACAGACGTTCACGCTGGCGCCGGGCCAACTGTTCGTGGCGGCGCGGGCATGAGCGTGAGCACCGGCGAGCACCAGTCACTGCGCGGCTTCCAGCGCAAGGACGGAAAGAAGGGCATCCGCAACGTGGTGGCCGTGGCGTACCTGGTCGAATGCGCGCATCACGTCGCGCGTGAAATCGTCGGGTACTTTCGGGAATCGGACCCGCCCGTGCATTTGATCGGATTTCCCGGCTGCTATCCCAACAGGTATGCCGACAGGATGATGCGCCGGTTGTGCACGCATCCCAACGTCGGCGCGGTGCTGCTGGTGTCGCTGGGATGCGAGAGTTTCAACCGGCGTGACCTCGAAGCAGAGATCGCCGCATCCGAACGGCCCGTGGCAACACTGGTGATCCAGGATACGGGCGGCACCCGGAGGACCGTTGCGCAGGGGCGCGAATGGGTGAGCTCGGTGCAGGAGCGATTGGCGGCGCAGCCATCAGTGCCCATGCGCATCGACGAACTGGTCGTCGGCACGGTTTGCGGCGGGTCGGACGGAACCAGCGGCATTACCGCGAATCCCGCGATGGGGCGCGCCTTCGACCAGTTGATTGCCCAGGGCGCGGCGTGCATATTCGAGGAAACCGGCGAACTGATCGGCTGCGAATTCCACATGCAGCGGCGCGCGGCGACGAAAGAGTTGGGCGAGGCGATCCTTGCCTGCGTGGCCAAAGCGGCGCGTTACTATGCCATCTTGGGCCATGGCAGTTTTGCGCCCGGCAACGCCGATGGAGGATTGACCACCATCGAAGAAAAATCGCTGGGTGCGTATGCGAAAAGCGGTGCGTCACCCATAGTCGGGTTGCTCAAGCCCGGCGACGTCCCGCCAGCGGGCGGCCTGTATTTGCTGGACGTGGTGCCGGATGGCGAACCGCGCTTTGGCTTTCCCAACATTTCCGACAACGCGGAAATCGTCGAGCTGATTGCGTGCGGGTCGCACGTGGTACTGTTTTCCACGGGGCGCGGATCGGTGGTCGGATCGGCGATTTCCCCGGTGATCAAGGTCTGCGCGAATCCGGAAACGTTTCGCAAGCTCGAAGATGACATGGATGTCGATGCGGGCCGTATTCTCGAGGGCCGCGCGACACTGGATCAAGTGGGCCAGGAAGTGCTCGGCCGGGTGCTGGACTGCGCCAGAGGTGGATTTACCAAATCGGAGGCGATGGGACACCAGGAGTTCATCCTGACGTACAAGACTTTCGAGCCATCTGCCGTGTCGCTCGGGCCGGCGTGCTTCCCGATGTGGCGCAGCTAGGGTGGCCGGTGCGCGCTTGCAATCCGTTTCCCAGGTCGCCCCCTTCATGACGCAACACACCGGCCCCTTGCTCCAGCCCATGACCAGAGTTTCGAACGACACCAGCTTTGTCCGCAGCATTGTTGGTGCGGTGGCGAGGGGTGATGCCACGCTGTTGCCCGGCGGCGTGTCCTCGGACATCCGGCTGGTTGAGCATGACGGCGTCCAGTACTGTCTCAAGCAGGCATTGCCGCGGCTCAAGGTCCAGGCCGACTGGCGCGCCCCGGTCGAGCGCAATCACAGCGAAGCAGAATGGCTTAGGGTCGTGGGCGAGATCGCCCCGGAAGCAGTGCCGCAGGTTCTTTACGAAGACCAGGCCGCGGGCTGGTTTATCATGGAGTACCTGCCGCCGGCGCAATATCCGGTATGGAAGACGCAGCTTCGTGATGGCGTCATCGTGTCGGCGGTGGCGGCCGCGGTCGGCCGGCAACTGGTGCGCATTCATGCGGCCACCGCGGGCCGCGCCGACGTGGCGGAACGCTTTGCGACCGAGCATATTTTCTATCCAATTCGCCCCGAGCCGTACCTGATCGCAACGGCCCTGGCGCATCCCGATCTGGCATTGCGGCTGCGGGACTTGTCAGACACCACGATGCGTACCCGGCTCGCCCTGGTTCACGGCGACGTCAGTCCAAAGAACATCCTGACGGGAGAGCGCGGGCCGGTCTTTCTGGACGCCGAATGCGCCTGGTACGGGGATCCCGCGTTCGATCTCGCGTTTGTGCTTAACCACATGCTGCTCAAGTGCATCTGGCGGCCGCATTGGATGGCGCGCTATCTGGAATGCTTCGATGCGTTGCGCGATGCGTATGTTCGGGGCGTGGACTGGGAGCCGCGCGCCGTGATGGAAACGCGCACCGCGCACCTGTTGCCCGGATTGCTTCTGGGCCGCGTCGACGGCAANNGACGCCGACCGCGACATGATTCGCGGCGTTGCCCGCGCACTGCTGCTGCATCCGGTACCCACACTGCGTGGAGTCCGCGACGCGTGGGCGGCGGCGTGCCGCGCGCGGCGGGAGGAACACTGAATCGTGGACACGGCCATTACAGCAGTGCACGGGCGGCGGATCTGGGATTC
>PLYG01000462.1 GCA_003153335.1 Betaproteobacteria bacterium
TGCCCTTGAGCTTGTCCATGCCGCCGTTCTTATCGCCGAGATATTTGATCATCGCCGCGGCCTGGTTCCAGTAGCTGGTGATCAGCGGGAACACCCAAGGGAACACCTGGCCGTTGGCGGCATCGGAGCGTCCGTATCCAAGCGTCGTCATCGGGATCTTGTCCTGCGCGACACGATCCAGAATGGCGTAGGCGATCCCGGTCGACAGCGGTTCGACCAGACTGGCGCCGCCGTTGTTCTTCTTCAGCCGCTCATAACACTCGACGCCGCGGGAGGCGTTGTATTCGGTTTCGCACTCCTCCCACGAAACCTTGACGCCATTGATGCCGCCGGTCATGTTGATCAGATTGAAATAGTCGATCGCGCCGCCGAAAAATCCGGAGCCACCGGCTGCGTAGGGCCCGACCCGATACGACAAGATCGGAATGTACTGGTCCTGCGCCAACGAGGATGTTGCCACCAGCGCGCCCACGGCCAACCCGGCGAGCCACTTCGTCATACTATTGCCAATCATGTGATGCCTCCTTGCTTATGCCTGGTCGAGTGACCAAGTCCTGTCCAAAAAACAATTTGCCATTGTGCACCGGATTTTCATGCTGTCAATGCGGAAACGGCCACAGCCGTAGCTTTTCCTTGCCGATCTGCCACAGCCGGGCCAGCCCTTGCGGCTCCACGATCAGGAAAAAGATGATCAAGGCGCCGAACACCATCGATTCCAGGTTCGACGCGACGCTCATCGGCAGTCCGAAGCCATGCGCAAACTGATTCAGGAATATCGGCAGCAGAATGATGAAGCCGGCGCCCAGAAACGAGCCCAGGATGCTGCCCATCCCGCCTATCATCACCATGAACAGGATCCGAAACGACAGGTCGAGGTTGTACGCTTCCGGCTCCACGGTGCCCAGATAGGCATACGCGTAAAGCGCCCCCGCGACGCCGCAGTAAAAGGACGAAATGGCAAACGCCGTGAGCTTGGTGCGCACCGGCCGGAAGCCGATCACTTCCGCCGCGACGTCCATGTCGCGTATCGCCATCCACGAGCGTCCGATGCTGCACCGGACCATGTTTTTTGCCGCCAGCGCGAGCACCAGTACGATGCAGAGCACCAGCAGGTACTTAGCTGTAGGCGAATCGAACGCGTAGCCGAACATTTCCAGCTTTTGCGCAGTAATGACGCCCGACGAACTGTAGTTGGTCAACCATGGAATCTTGGTCAGGCACCACACGACAAAGAACTGGGTCGCCAGGGTCGAGGCGGCAAGATAAAAGCCCCGGATACGCACTGACGGCAGGCCGAACAGAATACCTACGGCGGCGGCACACAGGCCGCCGAGTACGAACGCGACCAGCAATGGAATGCCCGGAATGCGCAGCACGAAGTTGTAGGACGCGAACGCGCCGACGGCCATGAACGCTGCGGAGCCCAGCGACACCTGTCCGGCATAGCCCATCAGGATGTTGAGTCCGAGCGCGGCCAGCGAAAAAATCAGGAACGGAATCAGGATCGCCGAAAACACATACGGCGTTGCCACCAGCGGCACCAGCACAAATGCCAGCGCCAACATCAGTGCGACACCAATCCTGTCCTGCCGGATCGGAAAAATCTGGCTATCCGCGTCGTAGCTAGTCTTGAATTGGCCGGCTTCTCTGTAGAACATGGTCGCCTAATGGTGTGGGGAAGTTTCGAGCCGCAGTATTGAGAATCCGCGGTCCTCGCGTGGTTCAAATTCGCCGGATAATTTTCTCGCCAAAAAGTCCCTCGGGACGCACCACCAGGAACGCCAGTGCCAGCACATATGGGAACCAGCCTTCGATGCCGCCGCCGACCATGGGGCCGAGATAGACTTCGGCCAGTTTTTCCGACGCACCGATGATCAGGCCGCCGACGATGGNNAGCACCGGCAGCGCCTTGAGCGCGACGAAAGTCAGCGCAAACTGCACGCCATTGCGCGAGCCCCACAACAGGCCGGCGACCAGCGCGACAAAACCCGCCACCGTCCACACGACAGCCCAGATGTACTGCAGCGGTATGCCCACGGCCTGCGCTGCCTGATGGTCATCGGCCACCGCGCGCAAGGCCCGGCCAATCCTGGTTTTGGAAAACAGCACCGCCAGCGCCGCGACCAGAATCGCGCAGATCAGCGCGGCAATCAGATCGAACTGCGATACGGCGATGCCGGTCTTGTCGAGCATCCACTGCAGCGGCACATCCTCGATGCCGAGTTCCAGCGGGCGTACCGCCGATCCCCACATCAACTGGGCTAGCCCCTCGATGAAAAACGACAGGCCGATGGTGGCCATGAACAGCGTGATCTCGTTCTGGTTCACCAGCGGGCGCAGCACGACGCGCTCGGTGGCGAGCGCGAGTGCGACCATCACCAGCATGGTCAGCGGCGCCGCGAGCCACAGGCTCATGCCGAACTCGGAAAACCCCACGCAGGTGAGTGCGGCAAAAAACACCATTGAGCCCTGCGCGTNNACACGCCGGAGGCCTTGTAGATCAGCACGTAGCCGAGCGCCACCAGCGCGTACATCACGCCGCTCAACAGTCCGCCCAGCAGCACCTCAAAAAAGAATTGCATGGTTCTGTCCCTGTCTCCCGCCGGATGAGCGAATCAGTGCGCCGTGCCCAGATAGGCACTGATGACATCGGGGTTCGCGCGGATTTCGTCCGGCGTGCCGTCGCCGATCTTCTTGCNNATGACGACACCCATGTCGTGCTCGATCAGCACAATGGTGGTGCCGAACTGATCGTTGGTGTCGAGTACAAACCGGCACATATCCTGCTTTTCCTCCACATTCATGCCCGCCATCGGCTCGTCGAGCAGCAACATTTTCGGCTCGGCCGCCAGCGCCCGTGCCAGCTCTACGCGCTTTTGCAGCCCGTAGGGGAGGCGCCCAACCGGAGTCTTTCTGATGTGCTGAATTTCCAGAAAGTCGATAATCTCTTCGACCTTGTGCCGGTGCTCCATTTCTTCACGCCGGGCACGGCCGAAGTAAATCGCCTGCTCGATGAACGTCGTTTTCATCTTGAGGTTGCGTCCGGTCATGATGTTGTCCAGCACGCTCATGCCCTTGAACAGCGCAATGTTCTGGAACGTGCGGGCGATCCCGTTGCGAGCCGCCTCGTAGGTGTTCATGTCATGGCGGACCTGGCCGTGAAAGGTGATCGTTCCATGCTGGGGCCGGTATACGCCGTTGATCACATTGAGCATGGAACTCTTGCCGGCGCCGTTGGGGCCAATGATGGCCCGGATCTCGTGCTCCCTCACATCGAACGAAATTTCGGTCAGCGCATTGACGCCGCCGAAAGAGAGCGAAATATTCCTGAGTTCCAAGATCACTTCACCGATGTTGCGCACCGAAGCCGCCATCACGGCCATCACCGCCCTCAGGCAGCCTTTCTGGCCGGGCTGAC